>JBGPPG010000076.1:0-16153 GCA_041488455.1 Gemmatimonadota bacterium | reverse complement strand
TGGGCGCCCGCTTCAGCGGCGTAGAGGAGCAGGCCGACCGGGTGATCAAGGCCCAGACGCGCGCCGACGTGCAGCTGGCCCACGCGGCCGAGGGGGTCGAACGTCTCCAGAGCCAGCTCGGCGCCGTGGGCGACAAGGTGGACACCGCGCTGGTCCTGCGGGGCGAGCTGGAGCGGTTCCTCAGCCTCGAGGGCCCGATGGCCGCTCTCCGCGCCGAAGCCGATAACCTCCGGACGCAGCTGGCCGATCTCGCCGACAACGTCGCCCGCATGCGGGGCCAGCACGACGATGCGCTTCGCGCCCATCGCCACACGATGGGGCGTCTCGAGTCGTTCGACCAGGAGCACCAGGGCGCATCCGGCAAGCTCGAGGAGCTCGAGCGCCGGATCCAGACGGCGGAGCGGTCGCTCGAGCCGGTGGGCCAGGCCGCGGAGTCCATCCCCAGTGTGCAGCATCAGCTCGCCGTGCTCAAGACTCTGGCCGAGCAGGTCACCCACAAGACTGCCTCCCTGGAGCAGCAGCGCGAGGCGGTGGACCGAGCTGCGACCCAGATCTCCCAGCTCACCCGGCTCGACCGCGAGCTCGACGTCTGGGTCCGGCGCCAGGAGGAGCAGATCCGGCGATTCGCCGCGGTCGAGGCCAAGGTGGCCGAGGTGCAGGCACTTCAGTCCAAGGTGCTTGCCCGGACGGAGGAGCTCCAGGCCTCCCAGCGGCACGTGGATGAGGGCCAGCAGGCGGCCCGGCAGGCGCTCACGGACCTCCGGGAGCAGATGCGGAGCAGCAGCGAGAGCTTCGAGCTGGAAAATCGGGGGCTCCATGCGGTGAGCGAGCGGGTCGCCGACCTGCGTGCCGCCGTCAAGGACTGCGAGACCCGGTTCACCGTGCTCGATGCCGCGAGCCAGGGCGCGGCCGCGGTCCAGGCCCAGGTGCGGGCGCTCTCGGAGCAGGCTACCGACCTGTCCACCGAGCTCACCCGGCTTTCCGAGGAAGCCCGGCGCATCGGCTCCATTCGGGACGAGGCGGAGCGGCTCGACGCGACGGCCCAAAGTGTCGCGACCGGCATGCAGCGGATCCGGGAGCTGGAGCCGGAGGTTGGCGAGGTGACCCGCCAGCTCGCCACGCTCAAGGGCACTCGCGAGCTGATGGCGGACGGCTTGGAGCAGATGCGCCTCGCGGCCGCCGAGATGTCGCGGCTCCGGGAAAGCCATGGGGAGGTCCAGGCCTGGCTCGCCAACGCGGACGTGTGGACCCGCAAAGTGCAGGCGCAGGTGAAGGACCTGAGCGCACTCGAGCCGGTGGTCGAACGGATCAGGGGAGACGTGGATGTGGTCAAGAACGCCATGGTTGGCATCGAGAACCGGCGGGCGCTCGTTGACGAGGTGCACCAGCGGCTGGATGCGCTGGGCAACGCGGCCGCCACGCTGGTCGAGCGCACCGAGATGCTCCAGGCGCGCATGGACAACGCGGAGAACCGCTTCGGGAAGCTGGCCCGGCAGGCGGACGACGCGCACAAGATCGTCGAGACCATGGCCGGCGTGGCGAGCGCCGTCGCTGATGCCGAGGCGCGGATCGGCCTGGTCGGCGAATCGGCGCAGGCCCTGGAGGCCCGCACCGGCCAATTGGACGAGATGGAAGAGCGGATCCGGCTGCTTGGCCAGGAGCTGGAGCAGCGGCAGGGTGCCCTCGACCGGGCCACGGAGCACCTCGCCCGCGCCTCGAGCGTCCGGCAGGAGGCGGCCGAGACGGCGCACCGGCTGGAGGAGCTGTCGCGCAGTATCGCGGTCGGCCTCGAGACGGCGGAGCAGCGGAGCGGGGGCCTCGACCGCCTGACGGTCGAGCTCGAGTCCCGGGCCACCGCGCTCAAGCCGATCGACCGGCAGCTCACCCGCTTCGAGGAGCTCCTGGCCACCTGGGAGGCGGCCCAGACCGAAGCGGCGCGGGCTCTGGAGCAGATAGTCGCGCGACAGGGGGCGGTCGAGGCGCTCGAGGCTCAGGTGAAGCACGTCTTCGAGCTGGCGGAGGGCGCCGTCCAGCACATGCACGCGATCGGCGCCGCCCGGCGCGAGGTCGAGGACACGCGGACCCTGCTCGAGGAGACGCAGAGCCAGTTCCGCGCGGCTGAGGGGGCCCTCCAGGGCTTCGAGGCGCGGCGGCGACAGCTGGAGCGCACCGAGCAGCGGCTGGCCCGGGCGGAAGCGCTCGCTATCGACGTCCGCGCGACGGTCGAAGCGCTCCAGGCCCAGCGTGCGGTGGTGGATCACGTCATCGAGCGGGCGGGAGCGCTTGGGTTCCAGATGAAGCAAGCGGAGGCGCTTATCGATGCACTGCGACGGGAACGGACCCTCGCGGCGGACGTGAAGGCCGCGGTCTCCGCGGTGCGCGAGGAAGACGAGGACATCGAAGAGGAAGACGCGAGCGCCTGAACGGCCTACTCGACGCCCTCCATCATCCAGAGGTCCCCGCCCTTCGGGGCGGCGCGGTCGAACAGCACCCACTTTCCGTCCGGGGACCAGACCGGATAGTCGATCCGTACGTCGGGGTCGGGAAAGGCGAACACCTGGTACGGCGCCTCCCCGTTCACGGGGTAGATCCAGAGCGTCTTGTGGCCGCGCACGTCCAGGATGAGCGACTGGTCCGGTGAGAACGACATGTGGGCCCCGCTGGCGACGTCGGGCTGGCGGGTGACGGCCTTGTCTTCAACCGACACCCGGTAGATCTGAAGCTGTCCCCCCGCCTCGGTCCGGAAGGTCACGCTCCGACCGTCCCGGGTCCACCGCAGAAAATGCCCGCTCGCGCCGGACGACGTGAGCTGGCGTTGTTCCGACCCATCGGCGTTCATCACCCACACCTCACCCCGGCCGCTCCGGTCCGAGAAGAAGGCGATCCGCCGCCCGTCCGGTGAGTAGAACGGGTTGATGTCCGTCGCCGGGTCCTGGGTGAGCCGGGTGAGTCGCCCGTCCGCGACCCGAACCGTCCAGATGTCCGCATTCCCCGCCCGCGCCGAGAAGAACGCAATCGTGTGGCCGTCTGGGGCCCAGTTGGGCTGGTAATCGCCTCCCGGACCGCTCGTGAGCTGCCGTTCGGCCCCTCCGGCCACCTCCCGGAGCCAGAGGTTCATCTCGCCCAGCCGGTCCGAATTGAAGGCGATGCGGCTCCCGTCCGGCGACCAGGCGCCGCGGCTCTCCTCCCTGGTGGTCGCAACGAGCGGCGCCGGCGCCCCCGTGGTTCTGCCGGTCTCGGGCGACACGGGCAGACGCCAGATGTCGGAGTTGATCCCCCGCACCGCAAACGCGACCCTGCCGGCGCGGGCCACGGCGGGCTCGACGTCGTCCCCGGCGCCGGTGGTCAGCTGCTCCGGCGGGCCGGCGGGCCCGCCGGCGGCCACGGGGACGCGCCAGAGATTGAGACCGCCGCCCCGGTCCGATGCGAAGTAGATGTAGCGACCGTCCGCCGACCATGCCGGATCCAGGTCCGCGCCGCTGCCGTTCGTCATCCGGGTCATCGCCTGGGACGCCAGATCGACGACCACGATCTGCGACCTGGTCTTCTCGATCCGCCGGAACGCCAGCCGGGTGCCGTCCGGCGACCAGCGCGGCTCGGTGTGGACGACCGCCTCGCTCGAGTCGGAGGTGATCTGCCGCGGATTGTGCCCGCTGGCATCGGTGATCCAGATCCGGTGCGGCCCCGCACGCTCCGCGTCGAAGGCGAGCCTGGCGCCGTCGGGCGAGTAGGCCGGATCGAATGCGTCGTCCACCAGCTTGCTCTCCGCACCCGCGGCGAGATCGAGCGTCCAGATGTCGCCCCCCTCGAAGTACCATCCTCGCAGGTCACTCGGCTCCAGCTTACCCCGCTCGGTCTTGGCGCGCACGAACGCAATGCTGTGCCCGTCCGGCGACCAGGCGGGCTGGATGTGGTCCTTCGGGTCCCGGGACAGCCGGCGCTCCTCGCCGCTCGCGACCGTGCGGAGGACCAGCTGCTTGAAGCCGTCCACCTCGCCGGCGTAGGCGAGCTGCCGGCCGTCCGGGGCCCACGCGGGCCATTCCTCGAGCCCCGGGCCGAACGTGAGCTGGGCGAGCTTCCGGTTGAAGCCGGACGCCAGGGTGCCGCCCCGGGCGGCGGACGACTTGAGCGACGCGCGGCGGCCCGAGTAGTAGGTGAGCGCCAGGAGCAGGAGCACGGCGGCGGCCGCCACGGCCATCGTGCGCCACCCCGCACGGGGCCGGCCTGGGACACTCGCCGGCTCGAGCGCTTCCGCAAACTTTGCCGCCGTGGGGAACCGGTCGGCGGGGGCCTTGGCCAGCGCGCTCGCGATCGCCCGTGTCACGCTTTCGGGGACGTCGGCGCGCCGGTGCAGGGTCGGGGGAGGCGTCGAGATCTGCTTCGCCATGATCGCCGGACCGGTAGGGCCGGTGAACGGCGGCTTGCCCGTCAGCATCTCGTACAGGACGCACGCCAGCGAGTAGACGTCGCTCCGCCCGTCGAGGTCGGCCTCGCCCATCGCCTGCTCCGGGCTCATGTACCCCGGCGTGCCCACGACGAGGCCCACCGTGGTGAGCTGGGTCTCGGCGGCCTGCCCGAACGGCCGGGCGATGCCGAAGTCCGCGACGAGCGTATTGCCGTCGAGCGTGAGCAGGATGTTCTCTGGCTTGACGTCGCGATGGACGATGCCGTGCTGGTGAGCGTACTCAAGCGCCTGCGCCGCCTCGCGGGCGATCCGCAGGGCCTGGTCGGGGGGGAGCGCGCCCCGGCGTAACCGGTCCCGCAGCGACTCGCCCTCAACGTAGGGCATGGTGAACCAGAGCTGCCCCGCGCTCGCGCCGGAGTCGTACACCGAGAGGATGTGGGGATGCTGGAGGCGCGCCGCGAGCTTGATCTCGCGCTGGAATCGCTCGGGACCGAGCGAGCTCGCCAGGTCGGCGTGGAGGACCTTGAGCGCTACCGGCCGCTCGTGCTTGAGATCGCGGGCGAGCCAGACCGTCGCCATGCCGCCGCGCCCGAGCTCGCGCTCCAGCGTGTAGCGGTCACGGAGAGCCTCGGCGAGAGCTACCGCTGGGTCGGCCATGCTGCGGTCCAGGGGTTGGAGCGATCCCCCAATCTGCTACCCCGCAGCGGCCGATGTCAGGTGGGGGCCGGGGCGCCGGCGAGCTGGGTGAGCGGCATCTCGTCAGCGATGCTGCGGAGATATGCGTTGGGATCGTGCATGTCGCCGCCCGGCGGCAGGAACTCGTACATCTCCCCGAGATCGTTGCGAATCCGGTTCGCGTAGAACGCGGGCAGGCGATCGGTTTCCCCGTGCAGGAATGCCCGCACATCCGGATCGGTGTCGAGCAGGCGGCGGATGAGAGTGTGGTACTCGATTCGCCCCCACCCCTCTGACGAGACGGCGCGGACCACGTTCATCCACCGGGGGATCGCCCCGTCGGTGGCGACGAACCGGCGACGGATGGCCCGTCCCGAGAACGAATAGCGGCTCAAGTCCACCAGGCGGTCATAGAACTCGACCCAGCCGTAGTTGGCGGGCCGGATGTTCATCGCGTGGTTGTTGTTCAGGAAATTGAACGGGAAGGGCAGGAGCCGTCCCGCCCGCTGGTACTCGAGATTGAGCGGTGCCGCCCGTCCGAACGCGGAGAGGAGCGAGTACGCGGGGAACGCGCCCGGCGTGAGATCGAGGAAGCGTTTGGTGAGCTCGAACGGCTCCGGGCCTTCGTCGGAGTCGAGACCCAGGACGAAATTGGTCTGCACGTAGGGGACGTAGCTCAGGATCATGTTCACGTGCTCGGAGACCTGCGTCACCTTGTCCATCCCGGTGCGCCGCGTCTTCGACTTGTTGCCCAGGCTGAACCACGACTCGATCCCAGGCAGCAGGGCCTGGAACCCGTTCCGCTTGAGCCGCTGGAGATGCGGCTCCGAGAGGAGCGACAGGCTGCTCTCCGCGATGTGGCGCATCCGCCCCGGCGGCACGGCGCTCTCGATCGCGTTCATATAATCGTCGAACCGGACCCCGAAGTTCGGGTCGTGCCAGGCGACGATCGGGTTCTTCATCTTGGTGAGCAGGAACCTCAGGTCCTCGGCCAGCGCCTCGAATCCGAGGGGCTGGTAGTCCACCGTGGAATCGATGCAGAAGCTGCACGTATAGGGGCAGCCCAGGCTCCCGATCATCGGCACGATCTTGATGGTGGGCGCCTTGGCCAGCGTGGCGGCGATGTACTTCCACCGTGCCTCGACGCTCGGCAGGTCCTCCGGCTGCTGCCGCGCGGCGATCGCCCGGCCCATCGGCCGGTGCTTCGTCCGCTCCCGGAGGACCTCGTCGACCACCTTCCGGTCGGTGAAGCCCAGCACGTAGTCGAAGAAGCGGCGGGAGTCCTCGGGATAGCAACGCGCATGCGGGCCGCCCAGCACCGTGATAGCGCCGCGCTGGCGGAACCGATGGCTGATGGCGTACGCAAGGTGGGCCGCTTCGGTGAACGAGCCGATGAACAGAAGATCCAGATCGGGCGGCAGCTCCTCCAGGAGATTCTCCCGGCCGGTATAGCAGACGTAACGGACGTTGTGGCCCGCCTCTTCGCACCACACGCTGATGACCTGGGGCATGATGCTGGCCAGGTTGGCGTTCATCACCCGGCCGTAGAGACTGTTCTTGGGAGATTTCGCCACGAGATCGAGTACGCCGACGTTCAAGCGGCGCTTCGTGGTCGCGAAGTTCTGGGTAGACGACAAGACCACGAGGCACCTGCCCGAAGAGGTGCGCACTCGAATCGCTGGGACCCGGAAGTGGGCGGAGTAATTGGAGTGGGAGCGCCCTCTATGGCCGGGCGCGCGTACAAATGCTATACTCCAGTGCTGCATATCGCAAGGCTATACCAACGTAGCCGCGCGGTTCCATCCGAGAGGTCTCATGGTCCGGCTCAAAGTGCACGAGATCATGGCGCGGCGCGGCATCTCAGCCTACGCTCTCAGCCGAGGCGCGAAACTGAGCTACCCGAGCGCCTACCGGCTCTCCCGCCCGGGTGGGCGTTTCGGTCGGCTCCACGCCGACACGCTCGACCGTCTGTGCGCCTTCTTCAAGGTGCAGCCGGGTCAGCTGCTCACCTGGGTGCGGCCACCGCGCGGCTGAGCAGCCGGGCATCGCGGGCAGTCGAAGGGGCCGGCGGCAAGGTCGGCCCCTCGGGCCACAAGTCTATCCGAAGTCCCCGCCAATAGCGAATCCGACGGCTACTCCGCGCCGACCAGACGCTGGAACTTCGGGTTGCCCTTCAGAGGCGCCCAGAATGGGTTCACCCGCAGCGCCGCCCGGGTGACGAACGGATAGGTCGTGTCCGCCAGCACCACCTGCAACGAATCGATGGCGGGGTCGGGACGGCCCACGAGCATCCAGAAGGCGGCCCAGTCGTTGGCACCATCGGTCCGGAGCCAGAGCGTGTCGGCGTGGGACCGGCGCAGTGCCTCGTAGCGCGCGTGCTCCCGCGTCGCGTCCTGTAACCGGCCCAGCCCCGCGTAGATGAAGCTCAGGTCGTAGTGGAAAGACGACTCGTCCGGCCGGGCATGCACCAGCCGCTCCGTGACCGCGCGTGCCGAGTCCGAGTACAGCCGGTTCCGGGCCGCGTCGCCGTGCATGTACGCCCGCGCGGCGCGCGCCGAGTAGTAGTTCACCGAGTCACCGGCCGAGAATCCGTCGAGCGCAAGCTGGTCGAGCACGTGCTCGTAATCGGCGGCGAGCGGACCGGTCCAGTCGAAGCAGGCGAGGCACATCTTCTTCACGAACTCCAGCCGCCCGATCCGCGCTTCGGCTTCCTGCATCGCCGCCCGGGCCCCCGCCACGTCGCCTTGCCACGACAGGAGCGCTCGCCCCTTGTCGAAGTAGGCATGATACTGGTCCGGTGCCAGCGCGATCGCACGGTCGTACGCCGCCACGGCGGCCGAATATTTCCGCCGGAACTCGTAGACCCGCCCGAGGCCGAGGGCGCGCTGCGGCGAGCGCGGATCGAGCGTGTTCGCCCGCTCCATGTTGGCCTGCGCCGAGTCGCCCAGGCCGCGCCAGAACTGGTTCGTCGCGATGGACGCCAGCAGCTCGGCGTTGTTGGGCTCGGTCTTGAGCGCCGCCGCGTACTGGGTCATGGCGCCGTTCTGATCGTCATCCACCTGCCAGACGTAGTCGCCCATGGCGACGTGCGCCTCGGCGGCTCCGGGCGCCAGCGCCAGAGCGCGCTGCGCCGCCGCCTTCGCGTCGGTGAGATGCGACGCGTTGGTGGGCTCCCGCTCGGCCAGATACAGCTGGACCTCGGCGAGGCCCGCCCAGGCGAGCCCGAAGCCGGAGTCGTGGGCGATCGCCTGCTCGTACATCTGCCGCGCGATCGTCATGGACTGAGGCTCGACGTTGAGCCGCGCGCGCTGCTCGTAGCTCCGGCCCCGGAGATAGGCGTCGTACGCGGGGACGCTCGCCGTCGGGCGCTCCGCGAGCTGCTGGCGCGCGCTGTCACCCATCGCCACGTCGAGCGCCCCCGCGACCCGCGCCGCGATGTCGGCCTGGACCTGGAACACGTCCGTGATCGCCGCCACGAACGGCTGCTGCCAGCGCGTGCGGGGCGTGTGCCCCGGCACGACCTCCACCAGCTCCGGGCTCACTTCCACCCGGCTGGTGCCGTCCTTGGCCTTGGCCCAGCGCACCGTCCCCGTGAGCACGTAATCCACGCCGAGCTCCCGGCCGACGATCTGCACCGGCTTGCCGCTCTTCTTGTACTGAACGGCGCTGCTCCGGGCCGTCACCTCGAGACCGCTCAGCGCGGCCAGCTTGCCGCGGACCGCGTCGCTCACGCCGTCGGCGAAGTACTCGTCGTCGGCGGCGCCGACGTTCTCGAACGGGAGTACGGCGACCCGCTTCGGTCCGCCGGTTCCGGGCTCGCCCTCCTGGCGCGAATGCCTCCACGCGAAGAGCACGCCCAGCCCGATCAGGAACCCAAGGCCGAGTGAGACCGCGGCAACCGGCAGGCGGCGGCGCGCGCCCGGGTCGGCGGGCCGCCCGGCGGAGCCCGTCACCGTGGGTGTGGCGCCCGCGGTGGGGACCGTAGAGCCGCCTGAAATGGTCACCGGCCCGGTGACCGCCGTCTGGAGCGCCTGAGCGAACTGCCCCGCCGTGGCGAAGCGGTCCGCCGGCGCCCGGGCAAGTGCCCGCGACACGGCATGCTCCACCGAGGGAGGGACCGTCTCCCGCACGGCATGGAGCGGCCGGGGTGTCTCGGTGAACCGTCGGGTGAGGATCGCCTGCGCGGTCGGGCCCGTGAACGGGGGCTCGGCCGCCAGCATCTCGTAGAGCACGCAGCCGAGGCTGTATACGTCGGACCGCGCGTCGATCTGCCGGTCGCCGGCCGCCTGCTCGGGGCTCATGTAGGCGGGCGTCCCGACCGCCATGCCGGTCTCCGTCAGCTGCGGGCCGTCGGCGGAGCCCAGGGCCCGCGCGATGCCGAAGTCAGCCACGAGCGTGCTGCCATCCCGGGTGAGCAGGATGTTCTCGGGCTTGATGTCCCGGTGCACCACCCCGTGTGTGTGGGCGTAGTCCAGCGCCCGGGCGGCCTCGACCGTGATCCGCAGCGCGTCTTCGAGCGAGAGCTGGCGCTCGCGGCGCAGCCGGTCGCGGAGCGATTCGCCCTCCACGAACGGCATGGTGAACCAGAGCTGGCCGGCGGCCTCGCCCGAGTCGAGCACGGTGAGGATGTGGGGGTGCTGGAGTCTTGCGGCGAGCCGGATCTCCCGCTGGAACCGCTCGGGGCCCAGCGTGGTGGCGAGCTCGGGATGCAGCACCTTCAGGGCGACCGGGCGGTCGTGCTTCAGGTCCTGCGCCAGGAACACGGTCGCCATGCCGCCCCGGCCCAGCTCGCGCTCGAGCGAGTACAGGCCCGCCAGCCCATCTTGGAGCCGCGCACGGAGGTCAGTCACGGAAACCGCGGTTTTGAGGGGTGCTTTTCCACATCCGGCCCAGGTAGGATACCCCCGCCGGCTCCGGGGAGGTAGGGCGCCGGCCTTGCCCCCAGGGAGTCGGCTGGGTATCTTGTGGCCCGTGCTTCGAGGCGCAACAGCGCTTCGACATCCGACGTTATGAGAAGGGGCTGGCGTTGGCGCCGGCCTCTTTTTGATTTCTGGCTGCCGTTTCCCAGGCGCGTTTGCGCGTCGCGGCGCCCAGGCCCGGCGTGAGGGCTTTAATCACGCATAGCGTAGTCGGTCGGTACGGCGCATGTCCGGACTCCGATTACCACATCCGCAAGGAGCAGGACAATGCGTACTACCGGCACGGTCAAGTGGTTCAACGACGCCAAGGGCTTCGGCTTCATCACGCCCGAGGACGGTCAGAAGGACTGCTTCGTCCACCATTCCGCGATTCAGGCCCAGGGCTTCAAGAGCCTCGCCGAGGGCGAGCGCGTGGAGTTCGACGTCGTGCAGGGCGCCAAGGGTCCGGCGGCCCAGAACGTCGTGAAGCTCGGTCAGTAGTCCGGAAAACTCCGGTCTGGCCGCACGCAGGAATCCGGCGGCCGGTTCGCTCAAGGGCGGGCCGGCCGCCGTTGGTTTCCCGCCCCGCGAGAGTATCCTTCTTGGCATGATCGGGCTCCGGCCCCGCGCCTCCGCGATCGTCCTTGCCCTGGCATTCGTCGCCGGGTCTTTCGTGTTCCCGTGCGCCGACGCCCTGGCCTATCACCGGGTCGGGGCCGATCAGGGCATGGGCCGGCCCCACTTCGAACCCGCCGGAACCAGTTGCGGTCACGCCGACCGCTGCGTGCTCGGTGCCCTCGCCCCGGCTCCGCGGCTTGCGCCGCCTCACCGTGCGCTCGACCGGCCGGCGCCGGTGCTCCCGACCGTCGGGTTTCTCCCTCCTGCCTCAAGCTTTCCCGGGGTCTCCCCGTACCCCCTTCCCCAACCCCGAGGGCCTCCCGCTCCGCAAGCCTGAGTTTCGGCTGCGGTGCAAGGATTGACGTTCGACTCCCTCCGACTCGCCGGACGCGGGGACGGGGGAGGGCCGATCATCCGGGAGGTCGCTTTGAGAATTCCATGGCGGGTGCTCCTCGTGAGCCTCGCTGGCACGCCCGCGGCGTTCGCCGCGGCGGCGCCGATCGCGCTTGCCCAGGGCGGTGACACGCTCGCCCTGACGCGGCGCGGCGCGGTGGATACGGCGTTGGCCCGTAACCCATCGCTCGCCGTGGCCCGCGAGCAGATCGAGCAGGCGCGGGCTCGCGTCGTCGAGGCCACGGCCTTCCCGGATCCTTCGGTCTCGGCGGCCACCACGATTGCGGGGCCGGCCTCGAGTGCGGGCACCGTGCTTGGTGTCGGTCTCACCGTGCCCTTTCCGCAAAAATTCCACCTCCAGGGGGCCGTGAGCGGAGCCGACTTCAAGGCCGCCCAGTTCGCCTATGTGCAGCTCCGGCAACAGACCGCTTCCCAGACCGTCCAGGGGTACGACGCCCTCCTCGTCGCACTCCAGCACCGGTCCGATCTCACAGAGAGTCGGCGACTGGCCGCGGAGTTTTTGCAGAAGACCGAGGCCCGGTTCGAGGGGGGAACGGCGGCCAAGCTCGACGTGCTCAAGGCGAAGGTGGACCTCGCGGCCGCGGAGAACTTGCTGCTCGCGAACCAGCGCGATGTCTCCAACGCCCGGGCCAGTCTGAACCGGCTCCTGGGCCGGCCGCTCGGGGCGGGCGTGCTCGCGGCGGACTCGCTGGACGTGCCGCTCGAGCTGCCGGGGCTGGACTCCCTGCTCGCCCAGGCGGAGCGGGTCAGGCCCGAGCTGGACGGGCTTCGAAGCCAGCAGGCCGGCGCCCGCGCGGCGCACACGCTGGCCTCGCAGTACTGGATGCCCGATCTGTCCTTCGGCCTCTCGAAGAACATCTTCCCCGACACCCCGAACTCCTACAGCGGCAGCATCGGCTTCACGGTGCCGCTCTTCTTCTGGAACCACCAGCGCGGCGAAGTCGCCGAGTCGCGCCACCGGGAGCGTGAGCTGGACGCGGCGTACAAGGACCTCTCGGCGCAGGTGGACCAGGATGTCCGGCTGTCCTACGCCAGCGCGGCCACGGCGCTTCTCCAGGCGCAGTATCTCCGGGACGAGCTGCTGCCGGAGGCTCACCATGCCTACGACGTCGCCCTGGTGAGCTACGGCCTGGGTGGATCGTCGGCGCTGGAAGTCCTGGATGCCCGCCGCACGCTGCTCGACGCAGAGAGCCAGTACGCTGACGCGCTCGGCACCGCCAATGACGCACGGGCGGACCTGGAGCGCGCCGTCGGAGCGCCGCTCGAAACCGACTCCCCGGGAGAAACGCATGATCGCTAGTACGTGGGCGCGCGCCGCGCTGCTCGTGGGTGCCGTCAGCGCCGTCGCTGGCTGCGGCGCCAAGGGCCGGGGTCACCCCGATCAGGGACAGGCCCCGCCGGGCACCCTCACCCCGGCGCAACGGGCCCGGCTCGAGCTGGCGCCGGTCAAGGCGAGCACGTTCCGGCCAACCACGGAGGTCACCGGCACGGTCGCGTTCAACGGCGACATCAGCACCCAGGTTCTCTCCCCCATCTCCGGCCCGGTCACCCGCGTGTTGGTCGAGCCGGGCGCGCGCGTGACGCGAGGGGAGCCGCTGGCTGTCGTCGCCTCGCCGGACTACGCGGCCGACGTCGCGACCTACCGGAAGACGGAGGCGACCGCGGCCAACCTCCAGCGCATCGCCGAGCTGGACGCACAGCTCTTCAAGAACGACGCGCTTGCCCGCCGAGAGCTGGAGCAGGCGGAGACCGACGCCGCCACCGCCGCGGCCGATCGCGAGGCCGCGTTGGAGCAGCTGCGCGCGCTCGGCGTGGACTCGGCGGGCATCGAGGCCATCAAGCAGCACCGTGCAGTGGCGGCCGGGCCGCAGGGCGTCGTGCGCGCGCCGATCGCGGGAACGGTGGTGGAGAAGCTGGTCACGCCCGGTCAGCTGCTCCAGGCGGGCACGACCCCGTGCTTCACCATCGCCGGCCTGTCGAGCGTCTGGGTGATGGCGCACGTCTTCGAGGCCGAGCTGCCCGACGTCGCCTTCGGCGACTCGGCCGACGTCCGTCTCACCGACGATACCACGCAGGTCTACCGCGGGCGGGTGACCTACGTGGGGGCGCTGGTGAATCCCGACACCCGGGCCACCGACGTCCGCGTGCTCACCGCGAACCCGGGCGAAGCGCTCAAGCGCGACATGTTCGTGCGCGTCGGCATCCGCGCGGGACGGCCCCGGACCGGCCTCCTGGTGCCGGCTTCGGCGGTACTCCGGGACGCCCAGAATCTTCCGTTCGTCTTCGTCACCTCCTCCGGCGGCGCGTTCGTCCGGCGCCCGGTCCAGTTGGGGGGGCACGTCGGGCCTAGCGTCGAAGTCACCGGCGGGCTGGCTCCCGGCGACACGCTCATCGTCCAGGGCGGTCTCTTCCTCCAGTTCGCGGAGAACCAGTGAGCGAGCCAGCGGCCTCCCCGACGGGACCGGCGGCTCCCGGCTCCGCCATCCACCGCCTCGTGGCGGCGTCGCTCCGCCAGCGGTTTCTGATCGGACTGCTCACCGCGCTGATTGCGGGAGTGGGCGTATGGTCGTTCTCCCGGCTGCCGGTGGATGCGTACCCGGACCTCTCGCCCCCGATGGTCGAGATCAGCACGCAGTGGCCCGGTCACGCGGCCGAGGAGGTGGAACGGCTCATCACGGTTCCGCTCGAGGTCGAGATGAACGGGCTCCCGCGGCTCCGCTTCATCCGCTCGATCTCCCTGTACGGCCTGTCTGACGTACGCATGACGTTCGAGGACGGCACCGACAATTACTTCGCCCGCCAGCAGGCCTTCGAGCGCCTGCCCGACGCCGAGCTGCCGGACGGAGTGAGCCCCTCGGTCTCGCCGCTGTTCTCTCCCTCGGGGCTGGTGTACCGCTACGTGGTCGAGAGCCCGGCGCGCAGCGCCATGGAGCTCAAGATCATCAACGACTGGGTGATCGCGCGGCAGTATCAGGCGGTGCCCGGCGTGGCCGACGTGGCCCGATTGGGCGGCGAGACGATGCAATACCAGGTGCTGCTCGATCCGGCGCGCCTGGCCGGGGCCGGCCTCGCCGTTGCCGACGTCGCGACGGCGCTCGCCGCCAACAACGGGAACGCGGGCGGCGGGTTCTACTCGGAGGGCGGCCAGTTCTACTACGTCCGCGGACTCGGCCGCATCGCAACCACCGAGGACATCGGCAACATCGTCCTCGCGAACAAGAGCGGTACGCCGGTGCTGGTGAAGGACGTGGGCCGCGTGGTCATCGGGCACGCTCCCCGGCTCGGCCAGTTCGGCTTCGACGACCGGAACGATGCGGTCGAGGGTGTCATCCTGCTCCGCAAGGGCGAGCAGGCGCAGACCGTGCTTCAGGGGGTGGAGGCGAAGACGCGGGAGCTGAACGACAGCGTCCTCTCCAAGGACGTGAAGATCCACCCCTTCTACGACCGGAGCGAGTTGGTCGAGCTTACGACCCGGACGGTCGAGGACAACCTCCTTCGCGGCATCGTGCTCGTAGTCGTCGTGCTGATCTTCTTCCTGTACGACGTCCGCTCCGGCCTGATCGTGGCCGCCACCATCCCTCTGTCGTTGCTGTTCGCCTTCATCTGCCTCGACCTGAAGGGCATCCCGGCCAACCTGCTCTCCATCGGGGCCATCGACTTCGGCATTCTGGTGGACGGTGCCGTCGTGATGGTGGAGAACATCCACCGCCAGCTGGCGCTGCGGAACGGGACGTCGTACAACGTCGCAGACGTCATCACGGCCGCGGCCGCCGAGGTGGACCGCCCGATCTTCTACGCAGTGGCCGTGATCGCTGCCGGATTCCTGCCGATCTACGTGCTGTCCGGTCCCTCGGGCAAGCTGTTCTCGCCCATGGCCGACACGATGATCTTCGCCCTGGCGGGGTCGCTGCTTCTCACGCTCGCGCTGGTGCCGGTCCTATGCGCCTGGGTCCTGCGGCGAGGCGTGCGGGGACGCCGCAACCCGGTGTTCGAGGCCGCGCGCAATGCGTACACGCGGGGCCTCGATTGGTGTCTCGCCCACCCCCGGGCTACGGTGGGCGCCTCGACCGCGGCGTTCGCCCTCTCGCTCCTCGTCTCCGCGGGTGTCGGCGCCGAGTTCATGCCCCGCCTGGACGAGGGCGCGATCTGGGTCCGCGCCACCATGCCGTACACCATTTCGTTCGACGAGTCGGCCAGACTGGTCCCCGAGATCCGAGCCCTGCTCCGGTCGTTTCCGGAGGTCACCATCGTGGCCGACGAGCACGGACGCGACGACGACGGGACCGATCCCACCGGCTTCTTCAACGCCGAGTTCTACGTGGGGCTCAAGCCCTATGGGGAGTGGCGGGGCCAGTTCCGTCGGAAGCAGGACCTCATCGACGCCATCGACGCGCGGCTGGAGGCCTTCCCCGGCATCATCTTCAACTTCACGCAGCCCGCGGAAGACGCGGTGGACGAGGCGGAGACCGGTCTCAAGAGCGCGCTCGACGTGAAGGTGTTCGGCCCCGACCTCGAGACGCTCGAAAAGCAGGGCAAGGAGATCAAGCACGTCCTGGAGGGCGTCCGCGGTATCAGCCATGTGACGCTGGTCCAGGAGCTGGGGCAGCCGAGCCTGACGGTCGCCATCGACCGGGCGAAGATCGCACGCTACGGGGTCAACGTGGACGACGTGAACCACCTGCTCGAGGCGGCGGTGGGCGGAGCCGCCGCGACCCAGGTGGTGCAGGGCGAGCGGCTGTTCGACCTGGTAGTACGGCTGGAGCCGCGGTTCCGCGAGTCCCCCGAAGCGATCCGGAGTATCCTGGTCCCGACGCCGGGAGGGCAGCAGGTTCCGCTCGGCGAGCTGGCCGACATCCAGGTCGCGAGCGGCGCGTCGTTCATCTACCGCGAGAACAGCTCCCGCTTCATCGGGATCCAGTACTCGGTGGAAGGGCGCGATCTCGCCGGCGCCGTGGACGACGCGCGGCGCCAGGTCGCCTCGAAGATCACGTTGCCGTCGGGATATCGGGTCGCGTGGGGCGGGGAATACCGGGAATACACCGCGTCGCGGAGCCAGCTCCAGGTGGTGCTGCCGCTCACGCTGTTCCTCATCTTCCTCATCCTGTTTGCGCTCTACAGCAACTTCAAGTTCCCGATCATCACG
>JBGPPG010000075.1:0-16362 GCA_041488455.1 Gemmatimonadota bacterium | reverse complement strand
TCTTCTTTTCGCTCGGCTTCTCGTAGTGCCGGTGCTTACGCAGATCGGACAGGATGCCGGCCTTTTCACACTTTTTCTTGAAGCGCTTGAGCGCCCGCTCGAAACTCTCGTCGTCGTGGATGATCACTTCGGACATGCTGGCGGATTCACCCCTCTCGCGCCCGGCACGGGCGAGCATTGTCTGAGGGTGCAAATCTAGACGGCGACAGGGGTTGGTGGAAGTGGGCACTATCCCGGCGGCCACGTCATCCGCCGTCCGCCCAGCACGTGAAGATGCAGGTGGTCCACGCTTTGTCCGCCGTCTTTGCCGGTGTTGCTGACGATCCGATACCCCCCGGCGTCCAGCCCGAGATCGGACGCGACCTCCGCCGCGAAGGCCAGGAGCCGACCGAGCAGGGCGGCCCCCGCTTCGCCCTTGGCATCCCGAACCGCGCTCAGGTGCTCCACCGGAATGACCAGCACATGGGTCGGCGCCACCGGCTGCACGTCGCGGAACGCGAGCAGACCGGGCGCGCGCTTCACCACGGTCGTATCCAGCTCGCCCCTTCCGATCCGGCAGAAGATGCAGTCAGCCATGGGCTCCTCCGAGCCGCGCCGGCGCGGCGCACGCCGCCGCGGCGATCGCCGCGGTCTCGAACCGCAGAACCTGTCCCGCGAACCGGACCGGACGAAAGCCGGCGGCGCGGGCCCGCGCCAGCTCGCCCTCGCTCAGCCCGCCTTCGGGCCCCACCAGCACCGTGAGCGCCCCCGCGCCGAAGCCGGGCGGCGGTGGCTCGCCTTGCACGTCGGCCAGCCAGCGTGCGCCTTCGGGCGGATGCGCGAGGAACGCGTCGAGCGGGGCCGCCTCGTGGACGATCGGCGCCCACGCGGCACCGCACTGCTTCACGGCCTCGAGCGCGCGGCGGCGCAGTCGCTCGATCTGCCCGCCCCGCACCCGCGACTCGACTCCGGTCGCTCGCGCCGTCTCCAGCGGAATGATCTCCGTGACGCCCAGCTCCGTCGCCTTTTCCACCAGCCAGCCGAAGCGATCGCGGTCCCCCGCCCCGACCGCCAGCCGCAGCGGCGCCGGCCGCGGCATCCGCTCCGCTCGCGCCACGACCAGCTCGACCGCGTCACCGTCGCCGCGCAGCACGCCGTCGCCCACGAGACCTTCGCCGTCGCGGATCCCCACGGGGACATCCTCGCCCGTACGGCGCACACGGAGGTGATGGACCTCCTCCGGCGCGAGGGGCACGACGTCGCCGGGCGCCACCCCGCCGGGCGGCACCAGGACCGCGATCATTCCCGCCGGGCCGCCACCGCCCACCACCCCGCGTCCACGATCTCGTCTACGGGCGTGAAGCCGGCCCTGGCCAGCACGGGGCGGAACACGTCCGCCTCCGCCGCCTCCATGCCGGCGAACACCGCCAGCCCGGCCGGGGCGAGCGCCGCCGTGATGGCTGGAAGGAGCCGGGTGTTCACGCTGCGGAGGATGTTGGAGACGAGAAGCTCGCAGGGCCCGAGCAGCGGAGCGAGTTCGGCCGCGTCGCCTTCCAGGAACGACACGCGCCCGGACACGCCGTTTCGCTCCGCGTTGCGCACGGCGACTTCGTTCGCCTCGGCGTCCAGCTCCACGCCGGTGGCGCGGCCCGCGCCCAGCACCGCGGCCGCGATCGTGATGATGCCGCTGCCGCTGCCCAGGTCCACGACGCGGTCGCCGGACTTGAGATGGCGCTCGAGCAGCGCCAGAGCCCCGCGCGTGGAGCCGTGCTCACCGCTGCCGAACGCCATCTCGGGGTCGATGACGACCACGGGCCCGTCCGGCTCGGGCGCGGCGGTCCACGACGGTGTCACCGTAAGGCGTCCGATCCGGCGGGGGCCGAGCCCCTCGCGCCAGCGGGTGCTCCAGTCAACCGACTCGACCGCGTGGCGCGCCGTCTCCACCGGCGCCTCCGCGGCGAGCACCGCCTCGAGCCGCTCCGCCGCGGCCTCGTCCTCGGCGAAGGTGACGAGCGTGCCGTCGTCCCGTTCCTCGACCGCGTGGCCGGTGCGCGCCACCAGCCATGCGCCGACGCGGTCGCGCCGCTCGGGCGTCGTGCGCACGTCGATCGCCCACCAGGTCATGCGCCGAGGGCTTCCTTGAGCTTGGACCAGAACCCGGGTGAGCGTCGTGGCGGGTCGCCCTCGAGCTTGGCCAGCTCGCGGAACAGGCGCTCCTGCTCGTCGGTGAGCTTGTCCGGCGTCCACACGTGCACGCGGATCATCAGGTCGCCCGTGCCGTGCTGGCCGAGGGCGGGGAGCCCTTTCCCCTTGAGGCGGAGGACCGTGTCGGTCTGGGTGCCGGGCGGCACGCGCACGCGCTCGTCGCCGTAGGGCGTGGGCACGGGGAACTCGCCGCCGAGCGCCGCCTGCGAGAACGAGAGCGGCAGCTCGAAGACGAGGTCGTTGCCCTGGCGCACGAACCGGTCGTCCTCCTTGATGTCGATCATCACGAGGAGATCGCCGTTCGGCCCGTTGCGCGGTCCCGCCGCGCCCTGGCCGCGGAGCGTCAGATAGTTGTTGGTCGAGACCCCGGGGGGAATTTCGACCGTGACCGTGCGCTCGCCCCGGATCCGTCCGTCGCCGCGGCACACCTCGCACGGCTCCGGCACGACCATCCCCTCTCCGGCGCAGGTCGGGCACGGCGAGACCGAGACGAACTGGCCGAACATGCTCCGCGCCGTCCGCCGGACCTCCCCGCTCCCGCTGCAGGCGGAGCACACCGACGGTTTGGTTCCCGGCCGAGCCCCAGTGCCGCTGCAGGTCTCGCACCGATCGAGCGTCTTGAGCCGGACGCTCTTCTTCACTCCGGTCGCGACGTCCTCGATCGTGAGCCTCACGGTGACCCGGATGTCCTGCCCGCGCCGGGACTCGGCCTGCGCGCGGCCGCCGCCGAAGAGCGACTCCAGCCCGCCCAGGTTGCCGAAGTCGCGCATGAAGATCTCGAGCGCCTCGGAGAGGTCCACGTGATGGAAGCCGAAGCCGCCCGCACCACCGGCGACGCCGGCCCGGCCGTAGCGGTCGTATGCGGCCCGCTTCTGCGGATCCCGCAGCACCTCGTACGCCTCGGTGATCTCCTTAAACTTCGCCTCGGCATCGGGCGAAGGGTTGCGGTCGGGATGGAGGTCCATGGCCAGCTTGCGGTAGGCCTTCTTGATCTCGGCCTCCGTCGCCGTCCGGGCCAGCCCGAGCAATTCGTAGAATTCGGTCACTCCAGCAGGTCCTCCACCAACCGGCTCGTGTGCTCCACGAGTCCGATGATCTTGTCGTAGGGCATCCGGGTCGGGCCCATCACCCCGATGACGCCGCGCAGGTCGCCCGCCTGGTACGAGGAGGTGACCAGCGTGAAGTTGCTGAACCGCGGATCCCGGTTCTCGCCCCCGATCGTGATGGAGAGCCCGGCCTCGCGCCGCGCCTCGAGGGCCCGGCGCAGCAGATCCCGGCGCTCGGTCAGCTCGAGCAGCCCCCGCATGCCCAGCCCCGAGGCGAACTCCGGCTGGTCGGCGAGCATCTGCGCGCTGCCCAGCACGACCGGGGTCGCTTCTCCCGAAAGATCGAAGATGTCGTCGCGCTCGGCGATGAAGATGTTCAGCAGATCCCGGCTTCCCGGCGCCGAGTTGGCGTCCCGCAGCCGCTCGACCAGCGTCTGGCGGATCTGCTGGAGCGTGAGCCCGGCCAGACGCTCGTTCAGCACCCCGGCCACCTGTTGGAGGGACGCGGCCGGGAGGTTGCTCGGGACCTGGACGAAGATCGTCCGCACGACGCCGCTCCGGAGATTGAACACCAGGAGCAGGCGACCCGACGCCACGGAGATGAGCTCGAGCCGCTCGAGCACCAGCTCGTCGAACGCCGGGGCCACGGCGACGCCCAGCTCCTGGGTGAGAACGCCGAGGACCTGGGCCGCCCGGTGCAGAATCTCTTCCAGCGTGCTGCGCGAGCCCTGCACTTCCGCCCGGAGCGTGTGGGCCGCTTCCGCCGACGGCGGAGCCAGCCGGATCAACCCGTCCACATAGAGCCGGTAGGCCCGGTCGGTCGGGACCCGCCCCGCCGACGTATGGGGATGGAAGAGGTACCCCTTCTCCTCCAGCTCGCTCATCGTGTTCCGGATCGTCGCCGGCGACACGCCGAGCCCGAACCGGCGGGCGATGGTCTGGCTCCCCGCCGGCTCCGCGGTGTCGATGTACGTCTGGACGACGGCCTCGAGCACGCGCAACTCGCGCTCGGAAAGCTGGTCAGAGGGGGCCATGTCGGAAATCTAGACACGCCACGGGGCCCCGGGAACGTCCCGGCGCTGCAGCGAGCCCGCTAGATCGAGGCGGCGAGCGCATCCAGCCGCAGCCACCCCTCGACCGTGAGCCGGACCCGTCCGCCCTCCAGCACGGCCCATCCCTCTCCGGCCCATTCGGAAGCGCGAGGCCCGGTAACCCAGTCCAAGGGTACGCCTTCCAGCGTCCGGAGGCCGAGGTAGACCCGCTCCAGCCGGATCGCGGCGGGATCGAGGACCTCCTCGCCGGCGACCCACCCCTCACCCCTCCCGACCGCGCGCTCGTACTCGGCCCACTCGCGCACGTTCCACCGGCGCTGGTCGCCGAAACCGCTGTGGGCGGAGGGACCCAGGCCGAGGTACGGAGCCCGCTGCCAATAGGCCGAGTTGTGCCGCGCGCGCCGGCCGGGCCGGGCGGCGTTGGAGACCTCGTAGTGCTCGAATCCCGCTGTCCGGAGCCGCGAGTGGGCCAGGAGGTACTCGCCTACATAGCGGGCATCGTCAACCGGCCGCACCCGTCCCCCCGCGGTCCAGCGGGCCAGCGGCGTGTGCGGCTCCGTCGTGAGCCCGTAGAGGGACACGTGGTCGGGCGCGAGGGCCAGCGCGCGATCCAGGTCCTCCTCCCAGCTCCGGGGCACATCGGGCGGGAGCGCGAAGATCAGATCGAGCGACAGGTCGGCGAGGCCCGCCGCACGCGCCACTTCCACCGACCGTTCGATCGCCGCCGGGTCGTGCGTGCGGTGCATCCACCGGAGCGCGTCGGCCGAGAACGATTGTGCCCCGAGGGAGAGCCGGGTGACGCCCGCAACGCGCCACGCTTCCGCCGCCACCGGAGTCACGTCATCGGGATTGGCCTCCAGCGTGACCTCGGCATCCGGCCCGACCGCCCGGTCGGCCCGAATCCGCGAGATGATGGCGGCGATGCCGGCCGGGGCCAGGCGGGACGGCGTCCCGCCGCCGAAATAGATCGTCCGAACAGCGGGCGATTCCGCCCAGACGGGATGCTCGATCCATGCGGTCCACTCGCGCAGCACGGCGTCGACGTACCCGTCGGATGGGGTCTCGCGCCGCACGGCGATCGCGAAGTCGCAGTAGCTGCAGCGGCGGGCGCAGAACGGGACGTGGAAATACAGGTGCACGGCGGAAATATGCCGGCGTCGGGCCGGACGTGCGCTGTCTAGATCCGGCGGAAGAATCCACCCGACTGCTGCTCGACCACACCCGCCAGCTCCAGCGCGCAGAGACTGCCCAGCAGCTCGCCGGCTGGGCGGGCGAGGCGTTCCGCGAGCGCGTCCACGTGGACGAGGTCGGCGCCGAGCGCCTGCACCACGGCCCGCGCCGCGGCATCGAGCGTGGCAGCCGCAGGCCCGGAGGGCGCGGTCCAGTCGGTCCCAGGGCGCACAGCCGCGACCTCCGGGTAGTGCTGGAACAGGTCGGCCGGCTCGAGCAGAGGAGTGGCGCCGTCGCGGATGAGCCGGTTGGTCCCGCTTGACGTGACGCTGGTGATCGGGCCCGGCACGGCGAGCACTTCGCGCCCCTGCTCCAGCGCGCACTCGGCGGTGATGAGCGCGCCCGAGCCTGCCGCGGCTTCGACGACCACGGTGGCCCGCGCGAGTCCGCTGATCAGGCGATTGCGGCGAGGGAAGCTGCCGGCGTGCGGCCGCTCGCCGGGCGGAAACTCGGTGAGCAGGAGGCCCTTGGCAGCAACCGCGTCGTACAGCGCGTGGTTGGCCGCGGGGTAGATCACTCCGAGCCCGTTGCCGAGCAGGCCGATGGTCCCGCCGCCCGCATCGAGTGCGGCCCGGTGTGCGATCGCGTCGAGGCCCCGCGCCATGCCGCTCACCACCGCCAGCCCCTGCTCCGCCGCGGCCGCGGAGACGAGGCGACAGGCGGCGGCTCCGTAGGCCGTGTGATTGCGGCTGCCCACGATAGCCACCATGGGCCGGTCGAGCAGATCGAGTGCGCCCTGTGCGAAGAGCAGCGGAGGAGGCTCGGGGATCTCGTGGAGCTGGCGAGGGAAGTGCGGATCGGCCGGGACAAGAGCGACGGCGCCCAGGCGCTCGACCGTCTCCAGCACCTGCTCGCCCTCGGCGAGGCTGCGCCGGGCTATCTCGGACGCGACCGCCCGGCCCAAGCCCGGCAAGGCGCTCAAAAACGCGATCGGCGCCGAAAAGGCGCCGACCGAGCTGCCGCAGGCTGACAGGAGCGTGGCGAGCCGAGCGGCTCCCACGCCGGGCGTCAGGGCCAGAGTGACGTAGGCGACTCGCTCCCGGTCCACGCGTCCTGCCCGGTGGATTCTCCCGCCCTGGCAACCTGCACGAAGCTCCAGAGCCGCTCCTTCAGCGCTTCGAGCCCGGCGCCCGACGCGCTGGAGACGGCGAGCTGGCCCGCCGCGTCCGGGGCGCGCAGCGCGGGGAGCTCCGCGTCCGCAGGAAGCAGGTCTCGCTTGGTGAGCACTACCAGATGCGGCTTGGCGTGGAGCGCCGGGCTGTAGAGCAGGATCTCCCGACGCAGCCGGTCGTAAGCCGCCTGGAGATCCGGCGCGTCCAGCGGAATGAGGAACGCGAGCACTCTGGTGCGCTCCACGTGCTGGAGGAACCGCAGGCCAAGCCCTTTGCCGGCGTGCGCACCTTCGATGATCCCGGGGATGTCCGCCACGACGAACGACCGGCCCTCGGAGAGGCCGACGACGCCGAGGTTGGGCTCGAGCGTGGTGAACGGATAGTCGGCGATCTTTGGCCGGGCTGCGGACACGACCGAGAGCAGCGTGCTCTTGCCCGCATTCGGCTCGCCCACCAGGCCGACGTCGGCGATGAGCTTGAGAACGAGCTCGAGCTCGCGTTTCTGGCCCTCTTCGCCCGGCTCCCACTCGCGCGGCGCCTGGTGCGTGGGGGTGGCGAACCTCGCGTTGCCCCGGCCGCCCCGACCGCCGCGCGCCACGAGGAGCGTGTCACCGGGGCGGAGGATCTCGCCCAGCGCTTCACCGGTGGCGGCGTCGCGCACCTCGGTGCCGGGCGGCACCGGGAGGTACACGTCATCGGCCGAGCGGCCGGTCTGGGTCTTGCCCTTCCCGTGCTCGCCCCGCTCCGCCTCCCACACCGTGCGATAGCGATAGTCGAGCAGCGTGGCGAGGTTGGCCTCACCCCGCACGAAGACGCTGCCGCCGTGCCCCCCGTCTCCGCCGTCCGGGCCGCCCTTCGGCTTGTACTTGAAGCGGGCGAACGAAGAGGCACCGGAGCCGCCGGTGCCTGCCGAGACCCGAACGACAGCGCGATCCACGAAGGTCACTGGCCGGGGCTCCATCCTTCCCGCACGGTCTTCCAGAGCTCCTTCACCTTTTTCCACTGATCGAAGGAGAGCAGCGGGTTGACGATCGAGAGCACGCCCTCGATCTGCCCGAATGTGGCGCCCGCGTTAAGCGCGCCGCGCATATGCGAGTGCAGCTGCCGCGGCGTTTCCAGTACCGCGGTCTGGACCACCGTGCAGAGCTCGCGCCGGGCGAGATCGAGCCCCGGGCGGCCCAGTGTGCGCCCGTATCCCTCGGTGATCATCCACGCATCCATGGCGGGATGGAGAACGCGAATGCTTTCCCGGAGCTTGGCGTAGTTGTCACCGTAGATCAGAGCGCACGCTTCCTCTCCGCGCCGGGACCAGGTCTCGAGGTTGGCGTACTGCGCATCGGCGTCTTCCCTGGGAGCGGGTACTCCGCTGAACTTGCGCCACACCATGAAGGCGACCAGCGTCCGCGGATAGCCGCACATCAGCACCGACTGGAGGAGCAGCTCCTCGACCCATTCGACCGGAACCTGGGAGCTCCGCAAGGGAGCGACCCGCTCGCGCAGCTCGGGCTCGTAGCCCTGGGCGATCGCAGCCGCGAAACGGGCCAGGTCGCGCGTTTGCGGATCGAGGTTGTCCTGTTTCGCCGTCATCCTATGCCGTCCCGAGCGTCGCGTCACCATCCGAATGCCGCGCTGGCCGGCGAGAAAAACGCCGCGCCTGCGCCGCGCGATGAGGGCTCAATATAGCGCACGGAGGCGGGCTTCCCGCCCTGCGGCCTGGCCGGGGTCCGGTTAGCTTCATGCTCATGCCCTTCGACATGCGCGCGTTCGTGGGCGCCGCGCTGATTTCCCTGACGGCGGCGACCTCGCTCGCTGCCCAGGCGACGCCCTACCTGACGCTGGACGATCCCCGGCTGCCCCTGTTGGAGCATCTCATCGCCCGGGGAGACGTCGAGGATCCGTCCCCGATGATCCGGCCGTTCACCATCGGGGACGCGATCCGGGTCCTCGCCGCGGCCGACACGGCGCCCGAGCGCTCCACCGGCGGCTTGATTCATCGCCTCCGCGAGCAGCTCGCTCTCCCGGCCGGGGAACAGTGGTGGCGCTTCGAGACCCGGGTCGGAGGCGAGGCGTACACCCAGAAGCGGCGCGACGCCCTGCACCTCGGCGGGCCCGGCACCGAGAATCCGTACTTCGACATCGGCGGCTGGGCCGGCTTCGGCCCCATCGTGGCGGCGGTGAGACCCGCGCTCCAGCCGAGCCTCATCGGCGACCCGGACTGGCCGAATCACGAGCAGCAAAACCTGACCACGCACCTGATCGAGGGCTACCTCAGCGGGCAGTGGAAGTTCCTGCGACTCGACTTCGGCCAGCTCGACCGCAACTGGGGCCCGGTCGGCCTGCCGGGCATTCCGATGAGCAACGTGGGCTACGAGCGGCACGCGCTCGCCCTCGATCTCGGCAACCGGGTCATCCGCCTCCAGGCCGTCGGGGTGGACCTGCGCCAGCAGCCCGACAGCCTCGGCCAGACGGTCAACCGCTACTTCTTCGCGCATCGGTTGACCGCACGGCTCTCGAGCCGGTTCCAGGCCGCGCTGTGGGAGACCCTCGTCATCTCGGGCGTCGGCCGCACCTTCGAGTTGCCGTTCGCCAACCCGTTGTCTCCGAGCGTGCTCACCAACTCGTTCGGCATTGCCGGCACCGGCAGCAACGTGATGATCGGGACGGACTTCACCTGGCGCGTCGGCGGCCGGACGACGCTCCAGGCGCAGCTCGCCCTCGACGACTTCTGGTTCAACCACCGCAACCAGAAGCAGGACCGGTGGGCGCTGACGCTCATGGCGTACGGGGCGTTGGGGAAACAGCTGGGATGGCGCGCCGCCTACACCCAGGTCTCGAGTCTCGCCCTCCGCACCGCCGATCCCCAGGAGAATTTCACCGACCTCGGCGTGGGCATCGGCCGGAATTTCAGCGACATGGACCAGTTGTGGGGGTGGGTTCAGATCCCCGTCGCCGACCGATGGCTGGTCACGCCCGAGGCGGTCTTCCAGCGCCAGGGCGAGGGGAGAATCGACGACCCGTACCCGCTGCCGGATGCCAACGGCAACCAGATCACGCCGATGTTCCTGATCGGCACCGTCGAGAAGACCGCGCGCCTCGGGGTGAGCGTGTCGGGCAGCGAGGGCCCGGTCGATCTGGTCGGCAGTCTGGGGTTCAACCACGTGGTCAACGACCAGAACCAGTTGGGCGTCACCGCCAACCGGGTCGTCGCGCGGGTCTTCCTCGCGCTCAAGTGGGGGCGGCAGGGCGCCTTTCGCGCATCAGATGCCCGGTGAGACCCGCTTAGACTTCAGGTTGACCGGTCCCCGAAGGAGCAACCGTCCGATGAGCGCCGACCTTTCGCAGATGCAGGATCCGCTGGGGCTGGGGCGATTGGGGTACGCCAAGCCCCTGCTCGAGCTCAAGGCGCAGCGGTGGGAGCGGGGGACCGTCTCCGAAGCCACGGAGACCATCGCGGAGGAAACGCCGGTCGCGGTGGTGTACAACGGGATCCCCCACGTCGTCATGATGGCGACACCGCAGGACCTCGAAGATTTCGCTCTCGGATTCAGTCTCACCGAGGAGCTCATCCTGTCGGCCGACCAGCTTCAGCGGGTCGAGTGTATCCGCTACAGCCAGGGGATCGAGATTCAGGCGACGGTAGCGCCCGAGCGCGAGGAGATCATTGCGGGGCGGACCCGGCGCCTCACCGGACGGACCGGCTGCGGGATCTGCGGCGCGGACAGCGTCACCGCGGTGCTGAAGGAGCTGCACCCGGTCGCTCCCGGCCCCTCGATCCGGCAGTCCGCCGTGCAGACCGCGTTAGACTCGCTCGCGTCGCATCAGACGCTGAACGCGGCGTCCGGCGCGATTCACGCCGCCGCGTGGGCGGGGCTCGACGGCGCAATCAGCCTGGTCCGGGAGGACGTGGGACGGCACAATGCGCTCGACAAGCTGATCGGGGCGCTGGTGAAACAGGGGACGGACCCGCGGGCGGGATTCGTGGTGGTGACCAGCCGGGCCAGCTTCGAGATGGTGCAGAAGACCACGGTGCTCGGCGCGCCCCTGATGGCGGCGATCTCGGGACCCACCGGCCTAGCGGTGCGGGTGGCGCAGCAGGCGGGGCTCACATTGGTGGGGTTTGCGCGGGCGACCCGGCACACCGTCTACACGCACCCACAGCGGCTCGTCTCCTAAGCCTTCCGGCCGTCTCCGTCCAGCTTTACCGGGCGGTGCTGCACGTAGCGCCAGCCGAAGCGCCCCTTGATGCACAGATTGCCGCGGGTCACGTCGTGGTCCAGGGGCGAGGTCACCTTCACGATCTCGTTGTCCTGGACGTGCAGCTCGAGCGTGCAGCCCACGCCGCAGTAGGGACAGATCGTCGGCGTGACCGTCTGCCGGCTCTCGTCCCAGGTACCCGCCGTCCGGTGGTCGTGCTCGCTCTTGAACATGAGCGCGCCCGTGGGACACACCGCGATGCAGTTCCCGCAATAGACGCAGGCGGACTGGGGGAGCCGGACGGCGAACTCGGTCGAGATCCGGGCGTCGAACCCGCGCCCGGCCACCGTAAGCGCGTAGGTGTTCTGGAAGTCCTTCCCGCAGGCCTCGACGCACTTGTAGCAGAGAATGCACTTCGTGTAGTCGCGGATGTACAGCTCGTTGTCCACCTTCACAGGCTGCGCCACCGTGGCCGCATACTCGGCGCTGGGCGGCTCGTGGTGACCCGCCTGAAGCGCGTCACGAGCGCCGGCCGGACCCGGCGGGGCCGGGGGCCCGTAGCGCTCCGGCCGGCAGCCGTAGTCGCCGAGCCAGCCGCCGACGTCCGGCGTGGTGGAGAGATCCACCGACGACGCGAGAAACTCGAGTACCATCTTGCGGCTGTGGCGGACACGCTCGGAGTCGGTCTTCACGATCATCCCCGGCTCCACCTTGCGTGAGCACGCCGGCACCAGCACCCGCGACCCCTCCACCTCCACCACGCAAACCCGGCAGACGTTCACCGGATGCAGGGTTTCCAGGTAGCAGAGCGTGGGGATCGGCTTCCCCTGCTGCTCGCACGCCTGAAGCAGGGTGGTGCCCTCGGGCGCGCTCACCTTCTGGCCGTCAATGGTGAGCTCCACCGGGCGGCGGGGCGGCTTGAGCTGAACGAAGGTCTCGGCGGTGGCGGTCACTTGGCTGGTGCTCCATTGAAGAGCCGGAGCCGCTGCACCGCCGACTCCACTGCGCTGTACGCGGTTTGTCCCAGACCGCAGATCGATGCGTCCTTCATCGCCAGGCCGATCTCGGCCAGCAGCGCGAGCTCCCCGGCGACGCCTCCCCGAGGCCGCTTCACCTGGATCCGATGCAGCGCCTCCTCTTGCCGCACGGTGCCGACCCGGCAGGGCACGCACTGGCCGCAGGACTCGTCGCGGAAGAAGGCCGCGATCCGAAGGAGGATCGGCACCAGGTCGATCGTGTCATCGAACGCCATGATCACGCCGGAGCCGAGCGTGGCCTGGGCCGCGCGGGCCCCCTCGAACGTGAGCGGCATGTCCAGCTCGTCCGGCCGCACGAACACGCCGGCGGCCCCCCCGAGCAGGATGGCCTGGAGCATCCGGCCGGGGCCCACGCCGCCGGCCATCTCGTAGAGCTGCCGCAGCGTCGCGCCGGACTCGACCTCGTAGACGCCCGGACGCCGAACGCACCCGGACAGGCAGAAGAGGCGCGACCCCGTGGACCCTTCGGTGCCGATCTTGGCGTACGCGGGGCCGCCGAGCCGGATGATCTCGAGCACGTTCGCCAGCGTCTCGACGTTATTGATGACCGTCGGCTTGTAGAACACGCCCGATTGCACCGGGAACGGCGGCTTGTTCCGCGGCTCGCCGCGAAAGCCCTCGATCGAGTTGAAGATCGCGGTCTCCTCGCCACAGATATACGCGCCCCCGCCCTTCCGGATCTCGATGTCGAAACGGAAGCCTTGGCCCATGACGTCGCCGCCGAGCAGCCCGCGCGCACGGGCCGCGTCGATCGCGCCCTGGAGCCGCTCGATCGCGAGCGGGTATTCGCCCCGCACGTAGATGAAGCCCTGCTCCGAGCTGGTGGCGTAGGCCGCGATCGTCATGGCTTCGACCACGCTGAACGGGTCGCCCTCCATGATGACCCGGTCCTTGAACGTGCCCGGCTCGGACTCGTCGGCGTTGCAGATCAGGTAGTGGGGACGCATGGGCTGCCGCGCCACGGCGTCCCATTTGCGGCCCGTGGGGAACGCCGCTCCGCCGCGGCCCAGGAGCTTCGCGTCGGTGACCTCGCGGATGATGCCTTCGGGTCCGAGATCGAACGCCATCCGGAGCGCCTCGTAGCCTCCGCGCGAGCGGTAGTCGTCGAGGCTGGTGGGATCGACGACGTTCACCCGCCGGAGGAGGCGCAAGCCCGGCGCGCCGGTCTGCGGCAGCCGGGGGTGCGGTACCGTGCTCGCCGCGAGATCGCCCGCGAGCACGCGCGCGGCCTTCGCCGCGTCCAGCTGCCCGAACAACCGCTCCACCGGCGCGGTGCCCGCGACGGTCAGGAGCGCCGCGGGCGCCTGGTCACAGAGGCCGAGGCACGGACTCCGGAGCCAGACGCCGGCGTTGGCCGGGATCTCGGTGTGATCGCCGTCGGGGCCGTGGTGGTACGCCGGGCCGACCGTCCGCTCCAGCTCCTCGCACAGCTTGTCGGCGCCCTTGCAGCGGCAGGCGATGTCGTCGCACACGTGCAGCACGCGCTTGGGCCGCGGCACGGTGGAGAGGAGCGCGTAGAACGACGCGACGCCATACGCGTCGGCGGGTGGGATGGAGAGCCGCTCGCAGACGTAATTGAGCGCGCCCTCGCTGATCCAGCCGACCCGCGACTGGACGGCATGGAACGCCGGCAGGAGCAGGTGCCGCCGCACCCGGGCGGCGTGCCCACCGGAAGCAGTGTGCGCATCACGCTCCGGCTCCCGCTCGCCCCCATCCCACCCGGAAGAGGGCGGCCCGAGGAAGGCATCGACCGCGTCGCGCTCCTCGGCTGTGGGCTCGGCGTCGAGCAGATGGAGATCCACCTAGGCTCCTCGGCGGGCGGTTGTCGCGGCGGCGGCCGTCGCGAGCTCGCCCGACCGCACCGGCTCGACCTTGACCGCGCAGGCCTTGAACTCGGCCGTGCCGGATTTGGGGTCGGTCTCGTCGATCGTGAGCACATTGACCCGCACTTCATCCTGGAAATGGAGTGTCATGAAGACGAGACCTGCCCGCAGTGACTTGTCGATGCGCGCGGGCGCCACCACGCTCCCGCGGCGCGAGCTCACGCGCACGGGGTCACCGCTCAGGAGACCCAGCCGCTCGGCGTCTTCCGGCGAGATGTCGAGCGTCTCGCCCCGCCGGAGCGGCGAAGTGAACCCGCCCGTCTGGACGCCGGTGTTGTAGGAGTCGAGCCGGCGTCCCGTGGTCAGCAGGAACGGATACTCGCCGTCCGGCATCTCCACCGGGCCTTCGTGCTCGACCACCGAGAACGGGGCGGGGGGACCCTCGATCGGCTCCTTCCAGAGCCGGCTGTGCAGGAACAGCTCGCCGGGGTGCTGCTCGTCGTAGCACGGCCAGTGGAGGCCGCCCTCGCGCTCCAGCCGCTCGTAGGTCATCCCATGGAAGATCGGGGCGAGCGAGCGGATTTCGTTCCACACCTCTTCCGCCGTTGGATGACCCCAGTCGAGGCCCAGCCTCCGGGCGATCTCGCAGATGATCCAGGTGTCGTCACGGGCCTGGCCGGGAGGTTCGAGCGCCTTCCGGAGACGCTGCACCCGCCGCTCGCTGTTGGTGACCGTGCCCTCCGCCTCGCACCAGCTCGACGACGCCGGCAGCACCACGTGCGCGAGCTGCGCCGTGCGGGTCAGCATGACGTCCTGCACGACGAGGTGATCGAGCCCGCTCAACAGCCGCTCCGCCCGATGCTGGTCGGCTTCGGCCTGCGCCGGGTTCTCGCCGATGGCGTAGACCGCGCGCAGCTCGCCGTGCTCCATCGCGTGGAACATTTCCGTGAGGTTCTTGCCGTAGTGCGGGTCGAGGGGCACGCCCCAGGCGCGCTCGAACTTGGCGCGCACGTCGGCGTCCTTGGTCCAGTCCTGGAAGCCCACCAGGCGGTTGGGGATGGCACCCATGTCCCCCCCGCCCTGCACGTTGTTCTGCCCTCGCAGCGGATTCACCCCGGAGCCGTAGCGGCCGACGTGCCCGGTGAGCAGCGCCAGGTTGATGAGCGAGACGACGTTGTCCACCGCGTTGTGGTGCTCGGTGATGCCGAGGGTCCAGCAGATCTGCGCCCGGTCCGCGCGCGCGTAGGCGTGTGCGGCCTCGCGGATGACTTCGGCCGGGACGCCGGTCACCTGCTCGGCGTACTCGAGGGTGTAGGACTCGACGTTGGCGCGGAACGCCTCGAACTCGATCGTGGCGCGCTTGATGAACGGCAGGTTGGCGAGCCCGGCGTGGATGATCTCCCGGGCCATCGCGTTCGAGAGCGCGATGTCGGTCCCGACGTTGAGGCCGAGCCAGTGGTCGGCCCACTCAGCGGACGGTGTGCGCCGGGGGTCTACGACGAAGAGCCGCGCGCCCCGGTGAATCGCCTTGAGGACGTGATGGAAGAAGATCGGGTGGTTTTCGCGGGCGTTCGCTCCCCACAGGAAGATGACGTCCGTCTCTTCCACCTCCCGGTAGGAGCTGGTTCCCCCACCGGCACCGAACACCGTCGCCAGACCGACGACGCTAGGAGCGTGTCAGGTTCGGTTGCAGCTGTCGACGTTGTGGCACCGGAAGCCGACCCGGACCAGCTTCTGCGCGAGAAAGTTCATCTCGTTGCTGGCCTTCGAGCAGCTGAACGTCCCGATCGCATCACCACCGTGCTGCGCGATCGTGCGGCGGAATCCGTCGGCGGCCCGGTCGAGCGCCTCGTCCCACGTGGCGGGCCGGAGCACCCCACGCTCGCGGACCAGCGGCTCGGTGAGGCGGGGATAATTCATGGTCATGGTACGGTGCCTCCAGGAGAAAGCCCAAAGCCCTGCGTCGTATTATGATCGGGCTTCAGGCCCCCATCAAATTCGTCGCGCCAATCACCTAATAGACCCGGCCGATGATGCCGCGGTCAGCCCGCCTTTGCCCCACCCATCAGCGGTGCCGCATCGGCGATCCCGGCCAGGACGTCCGGATCGGACACGAGGGCTACCAGCTCGCGCGCTGACGGCGTGAGCGGCTCACGATCCGGGACAACCAGTCCGACCTTGTGCGAGACTTCCGGCTGCACCAACGGGATCGCCTGCGACCCGAACGCCTCGCCGAACAAGTGGAGGAAGGTCTGGGGAAGGACGCTCGACCACTGGCCCGAGCGGAGGTGCGAGCACAGGGCCACGATCGAGTTGGTCTCGATGTGCGGGCGCACCTCGATTCCCACTTCACGGAAGTGCCCGTTCACGATCCGGCGGTTCTGCATGTCGGGGGTCAGCAGGCAGAGCGGTACGCTGGCGGCCTCGCGCCAGGTGATTTCGTGCCGCCCGCCCAAGGGGCCCGCCGCCGGAGTGAACAGGAAGTAGCGCTCGTCGTACAGCGGGACCGCCCGCACGTTGGTGAGCGGCTCATTCTCGAGATACGTGAGGCCCGCGTCGAGGCTGAAATCGTCCAGCCCGCGCTGTATGTCGATCGAGCTGAGCGAGAGCACCGAGATGACGACCTGCGGATGCTTGAGCGCGAACGGCGACGTGAGCGCGGAGACCATCGGCAGCGTGGTCGG
>JBGPPG010000074.1:0-16529 GCA_041488455.1 Gemmatimonadota bacterium | reverse complement strand
GAGGTCGAGGTGCTCCAGGTGCGCGGGCCGACGTGCCGGCTGAAGGGCGTGGCGACCGTGGAGGGCCAGGTGGCGGCGGAGGCCGAGATGATGGCCCAGGTCGTGGACCGCTGAGGCCATGGCCCGCCGGGGCGACACTCATCGTTTGATGCGCTGGCTCTGGACGAGCCGCCGGCCGGAGGCCCGGCTTGTCCGGCTGGCGCTGTTGCCGGCCTCGGCGCTGTACCGCGGCGCCATGTCGGCGCGCGCGGCCGGGTACCGGCGGGGGTGGCTCGCCGTCAGGGACTTCCCGGCGCCCTGCGTCGCCGTGGGCAATCTCACCCTCGGCGGGTCGGGGAAGAGCGCGCTGGCCGCGTGGATCGCCCAGCACTACGTCGCCCGGGGCACCCGACCCGGGCTTCTCGTGCCCGGGGGGACGTCGGCCGACGTGCTGGTGCACCGCCACGCGGTGCCGACCGCGATCGTGCTTGGTGACCGTGACGCCGTGGCCGCCGGAGAGCGGGCCGTGGCGCAGGGGGCCCAGGTCCTGGTGCTCGACGACGCGTACCAGCGGCTCGATCTCCACCGGGACCTGAACCTCGCCGTGGTCGCAGCGGAGACGACCCGCGCCGTACGCTGGGCGCTGCCGGCCGGGCCCTGGCGGGAGGGGTGGGCGGCCCTCGGGCGGGCGGACGGCGTGATCGTCACCCGCAAGCGCGCACCGCTCGAGGCCGCCCAGGCCCTGGCCCGGGAGATCGAGCGCGAGATCCGGGGCCCGGTGGCCGTAGCGTACCTGGGGCTCAGGCACCTCGAGGGGCTGGTGAGCGGCACCCGGCAGCCCGCCGGGGTCCTGGCGGGGAAGCGGGTGGTGGCGGCGTCGGGCATCGCCGACCCCGATGCGTTCGTCGCCCAGACCAAGGCGACGGGCGCCGCGGTGCAGGTGGCCACCTGGAGGGACCAGGCGGACTACCGCGACGAGGACGTTGCCTGGCTGGCGCACGCGGCCCGGCGGGCGGATCACGTGGTGATCACCGAGAAAGACGCAGTCAAGCTGCGAGACCGATGGCCCAACCGGGTGCCGGAGCCGCTGGTGGCGGTTCTGGAGCTGGCCTGGGAGGGCGGCGGGGACGAGATCGCTGCGGCACTCGACGCGGTCGTGACCCCCGTGGACCGACTTTAACCGAGGCAAACCGGAGCCGACCGGAGAATCCATGACGCCCGTGAATTCCCAGAACGTCCCGCTCATCCGCCCCGACAAAGACCGGTTCCTCGCCGAGGAAAACCCGTTCGAGGCGATGATGTCCCGCTTCGACTTTGCCGCGCAGAAGCTCAGCCTCGATCCCGGGCTCTATCAGGTGCTCCGCGCCCCGGAGAAGCAGGTGATCGTCGCGGTACCGTATCTCCGCGACGCCGGCGGAGTGGAAGTGCTCACCGGCTATCGGGTGCTGCACAACCGGGCGCGCGGACCCGCGAAGGGCGGCATCCGCTTCGATCTCGGCGTCACGCTCGACGAGGTGAAGGCGCTGGCCGCATGGATGACCTGGAAGTGTGCGGTGGTGAACATCCCGTTCGGGGGCGCCAAGGGTGCCGTTGTGTGCGAGCCGAGCCAGCTGTCCAACGCCGAGCTCGAGCGCATCACCCGGCGCTACACCTCGGCGATCATCGAGACGCTGGGTCCGGACTCCGACGTACCTGCGCCGGACGTGAACACCAACGAGCGGATCATGGCATGGGTGATGGACACGTACTCCATGCACGTGCGCCACACCGTGACCGCCGTGGTGACGGGCAAGCCGGTCGAGATGGGCGGCTCGCTGGGCCGGCGGGAGGCCACGGGGCGGGGCTGCATGCAGGTGACCCGGGAGGCGCTCCGGAAGCTGCGCATGCCGGTCGAGGGAACCCGGGTAGTCGTCCAGGGGTTCGGCAACGTGGGGTCCATAGCTGCGGAGATGATGGAGCGGCAGGGCATGAAGATCATCGCCGTGAGCGACAAGTCCGGCGGGGTCCACAATCCCAAGGGCCTCAAGGTGAAGGAGGTCCAGGAGCACGTGGCCCGGCACCGGTTCCTGAGCGAGTACAAGAACGCGGAGCCCGTCACCAACGAGCAGCTGCTCACCCTCGACTGCGACGTGCTCGTCCCGGCGGCTCTCGAGAACGTCATCACGGCCCACAACGCGGGGGCCATCAAGGCCCGGCTCATCTGCGAGGGCGCCAACGGCCCTACCAGCGCCGGCGCCGACCGGATCCTCGAGGAGAAGGGCATTTTCGTGGTCCCGGACATTCTCGCCAACGCCGGCGGCGTCACGGTCAGCTACTTCGAGTGGGTGCAGGACCGCGGCGGGTACTTCTGGGACGAGGAGACCGTGAATCTGCGGCTGGAGCGGATCATGGTCCGCTCCTTCGAGGACGTGGCCGCCATGTCCGACCGTCACGGCGTGAGCCTCCGGATCGCGGCCTACATGGTCGCGATCGACCGCGTCGCCGCCGTGCACCGGCTCCGCGGCATGTACGCGTGAGTCGCGTCCGGATCTCGTGCAGATCGTCATCCTGGCCGTCGGCCGGCTCCGCTCCTACTACCGGGACGCGTGCGACGACTACCTTCGCCGGCTCGGCCGGTACGCCCGGGTCGAGGAGCGGGAGGTCAGGGAAACCTCGGGGGTGTCGCCGGCCGTAGGTCAGAGACGGGACGACGCCGCCCTGCTGAAGCGAGTGCCGGATGGAGCGACGCTGGTGGCGCTGGCACGAGGCGGCACGCCCTGGACCAGCCGGGAGCTGGCGCGGCGGCTGGAGCGCTGGAGGGACGGGGCCAGGCCGCTCGCCCTGGCGATCGGAGGCTCCCACGGGCTGGGGCCGGAAGTGCTCGAGCGGGCAGGAGCGCGATGGAGTCTAGGCCCGCTCACGCTGCCCCACGAGCTGGCGCGGGTGGTGGTGGTCGAGCAGGTGTACCGGGGGTTTACCATCCTGACCGGAGAGCCGTATCACAAAGGACGTGAACAGTGAACGGTAAACAGTGAACAGGGGCCTCGGTGATCTGCGGACCTCCCTGACCCCCCCGTTCACTGTTCACGGCTTACTGTTCACGCTTTCTCTTCATGGCCGAGTGGTTCGAAGAATGGTTCGGCGAGGAATACCTCCAGCTCTATCCCCATCGCGATGACGCCGATGCGGAACGGGTCGTTGCGCTCATTCGGCGTGTGGTGCCGTGGCGTCCCGGGTGGCGCGTGCTCGACGTCGGCTGCGGCGCCGGACGCCACGCCCGGGCCCTGGAGGCCGAAGGCGCGCGCCCGGTCGGTCTCGACCTCTCCGCCCGCCTCCTGCGGCGCGCGCGCTGTGTGACCCGCGCGCCGCTGATCCGCGCCGACATGCGGGCGCTGCCCGTGCGGCCCCGCTCGATGGACCTCACCGTCAATCTGTTTACCAGCTTCGGCTACTTCGACCAGGACGAGGAGCACGCGGGCGTGCTCGCCGAAATGGCGGCCACGGTGCGCCCGGGGGGCTGGTTCGTGCTCGACTTTCTGAATGCCGGCACCGTTCGCCAGGGTCTGATTCCGGGTGAGCGCGACCTCGGGGGGGAAGGAGCGGCGGCAGCCCGGCGGCTGTCCCCGGACGGGCGGTTCGTCTGCAAGACGATCCGGCTGGCGGACGACCGCCGCTTCGAGGAGCGGGTCCGCCTGTTCGAGCCGGCGGAGCTGGAGGCCATGCTGCGCTCGGCCGGGGTGGGAATTGCGCACCGGTTCGGCGACTATGCGGGCGGCCCGCTTCAAACCGGCTCGCCGCGCACGCTGCTGATGGGCGAGGTCGCGTGACGGTCCGGCTGGTCACGACGCCGCTCGAGGCGCCGCTCCCCATTCCGGAGCCCCGGACCGGGGGCTTCAATCCCGCGCTCCTACCAGCCATCGTCAGCGCGCCGGGGCATGACGCGCTCCGCGAGCGGCTCGACGCACCCGGAGCGCTGGTCGTGACGACGGGCCAGCAGCCGGCGCTCTTCACCGGGCCGCTCTACAGCATCCACAAGGCGCTATCAGCCGCCGCGCTGGCGGCGGTGCTCGAGCAGCAATGGAGCCGCCCGGTCGTTCCGCTCTTCTGGGTGGCGGGCGACGACCACGACTTCGCCGAGGCGAGCCACGCCGAGTGGCTCGGGCCGGACGGCGCCGTGACCGGGGCAGCGCTGCCGCCCCGGGCGCCCGATGCTCCGCTCACTCCGATGTACCGCGAGGTCCTCGGGCCCGGCGTGGCGGACGCCGTCGCCGCTCTGGAGCGCGATCTTCCGCCGTCCGAGTTCCGGGAGCCGACGCTCGACTGGATCCGGCGTCACTTTCGGCCCGAGGCCACGGTGGCCGCAAGCTATGCCCAAGCGCTGGCCGAGCTGCTGGCGCCGTTTGGCGTCCTCGTGTTCGACAGCACTCACCGCGCGGTGAAGCGGGCGGCGGCGCCCCTCCTGCTCCGGGCGCTCGCGCTTGCCCCGGAGCTCGAGGCCGATCTCGCCGCGCAGTCCGATGCGCTGAGCGCGGCCGGGACCGACTCGGGGATGACGGTCGGCGTCGGCGCCACGCTCGTGATGCTCGAGTGCCGCATGGGGCGCGACCGGTTGATGCGGCAGGGCGCCCGCTTCGCGACGCGCCGGGGGAAGAACGAGTACGACCTGGCCCAGCTCGAGGCGCTCGCCGCCCGGGAGCCGGAGCGGTTCTCGCCCAACGTGCTGCTCCGGCCGGTCGTGGAGAGCGCCCTGCTGCCCACGGTGGCCTACCTCGGCGGGCCGGGCGAGCTGCGCTACCTCGCTCTCACACCACCGGTCTACCGCCGGATGGGCGTGGAGGCGCAGCGGCATCTGCCGCGGTGGTCGGGCGTGCTGGTCGAGCCTCGCGTGGATCGGGTGCTCGAGAAGTTCGGCGTCGGCTTGAGCGAGCTGATGCAGGCGCCCGGGCCCCTCGAGGCCCGGATCCTCCGAGCGCAGCTGCCGGAGAGCGCGATGAGCGCCCTCGCCGCGCTTCGGGCCGCGATCGAAGGCAGCTACACGGCGATCGGCCGGGCCGCGGTCGAGATCGACCCGACCCTGGAGAAGCCGGTGCAGGGCGCCAAGCATCAGGCGCTCGCCGGCACGCACGAGGTGGAGAAGAAGCTGCTGCATCACCTCAAGAAGCGGCAGGAGACCGAGCTGGGCCAGCTCGGGCGGGCCCGTTCGGCGGTGTGGCCACAGGGGAAGCCGCAGGAGCGGGTGCTCAATGTCGTGCCGTTTCTCGCCCGCTACGGACCGCCGCTCCTCGCCGAGCTGCACGAGGCGATCCGCGCTTGGTACGCCGGCGCCCTTGAGAGGGCTTTGGATCCCGCGTAGACTCCGCCCATGTGGATCGTCCTGCTGGTCCTGCTGGTGGCGTTGATGATCCCGGTCGTGGGCATCGTCATCGATTCGCCGATCGGACGCGCCCTGGCCCGGCGGCTCGAGGGCCCCGAGCAGGCGCCGCCCGGTCTCCGGGAGCTCGCCAAGAAGGTCGAGCTGCTGGAGGCGGAGGTGGACGATCTCTCCCGCGCAGTGAAGAGCCTGGAGGAGGAGAACCAGTTCCTTCAGCGCCTGCTGGAATCCTCCCCGCGCTCCACCCTGCCGCCGCCGGCCGGTCCCTGAGCCCCGAGCCCGTCCCATCCCAGCGCCCGGCGGCGATGGTCGCCGCAGGGATTCTGCTCAGCCGGATCGTCGGCCTGATCCGTACGCGCGTGCTGGCGCACTTCCTGGCCACATCAGACGCGGCGGACGCGTTCGCCGCGGCGTTTCGGATTCCGAACCTCCTCCAGAATCTCTTCGGCGAAGGCGCACTTTCGGCCTCCTTCATCCCGGTGTACGCCTCGCTGCTCGCCCGCGAGGACCGGGAGGAGGCCGGCCGGGTGGCCGGAGCCATCGGGGCGGTGCTCGCGCTGGGGATGGCGGTGCTCGTTCTGGCGGGTGTCTTGGCCACGCCGGTGCTGATCGAGGCCATCGCGCCTGGGTTCGAGGGCGAGAAGCGCGAGCTCGCCATCAGGCTGGTGCGGATCCTGTTTCCCGGTGCCGGCCTGCTGGTGCTCTCGGCCTGGTGCCTGGGCATCCTGAACAGCCACCGCAAGTTCTTCCTCTCCTACGCCGCGCCGGTCATCTGGAACGTCGCGATCATCGGGGCGCTGATCGTCGCCGGCGGGCGCATGGGGCAGTATCCCCTCGCCATCGTGGCGGCCTGGGCTTCAGTGGCGGGGAGCGCGCTTCAGGTTGCTATTCAGGTGCCGACCGTGCTGACGGTTGCGCGCGGGCTCCGCCCGTCGCTCGATCTGGCCTCCGAGAACGTCCGGACCGTCATCCGCAACTTCATGCCGACGTTCCTGAGCCGGGGCGTGGTCCAGATCAGTGCCTACGTGGACGCGTTGCTCGCGAGCCTGCTGCCCACGGGCGCGGTGGCCGCGCTGGCCTATGCGCAGACGCTGTACACGCTCCCCGTGAGCCTGTTCGGCATGTCGGTCTCCGCGGCCGAGCTGCCTGCCATGGCGAGTGCGACCGGCGACCCCGCACAGATCGCGGCGCAGCTGCGAACGCGGCTCGACGCCGGGCTCCGGCAGATCGCGTTCTACATCGTTCCGTCGGCCGTGGCGTTCGCCGCGCTGGGGCAGATCCTCGCCGCCGCGCTGTTCCAATCCGGCCAGTTCACCCGCGCCGACAGCTTCTACGTCTGGGGCATTCTCGCCGGCTCCGCCGTGGGCCTCCTGGCCGGGACGATGGGCCGGCTCTACTCCTCCGGTTTCTACGCGCTGCGCGACACCAGGACGCCGCTCCGCTTCGCGGTGATCCGCGTGGTGCTCACGACCGTCCTGGGCTACCTCGCCGCGATCCCGCTCCCGGGCTTGCTGGGCATCCCCGCGCGTTGGGGGGTGGCCGGGCTCACCGCGACTGCCGGCGCCGCGGGATGGATCGAGTTCTTCCTGCTGCGCCGGGCGCTCAACGCCCGCATCGGCGCCACAGGACTCGACCGGCGCCTCGCCTTCCGCCTCTGGACCGCCGCGCTCGTCGCGGCGGCCCTCGGCGGGGCAGTCGCCTGGGGGCTCGGTAGCACGCTTCGCGGGCATCCGATTCTGTACGCCATCGCCGTGCTGGGGGTTTACGGCCCGGTTTATTTTGCGGTGGCTGCCGCGCTGGGGGTGACCGAGGCGTCCGCCTTCTGGCGCCGGCTCCGGCAATAGGCTGCCGGACCTGCATTCACCGCCACAGAGGTCACCGAGGCACCGAGTTCACCACAGAGTCACAGAGGCACCGAGAAACCACACAGAGTTTTCTCTCCGTGCCTCTGTGGTTCGCAGTTGCAGTTGCTGTTGTTGTTGCAGTTGCTGTTGCAGTTGCTGTTGTTGTTGTAGCGGTGTTGTGATGCTTGATGTTCTCGAATGACTGACGAAATGCCCGACCTCCCCGACGCGCTCGCGCGCAAGCTCGAAACCCTGCCCGACGGCCCCGGCGTGTACCTGTGGAAGGACGCCCGGGGTGAGGTGCTGTACGTAGGCAAGGCCAAGCGGCTCAGCTCGCGAGTGCGGAGCTACTTCGCGGCGGACTTCGCCGACAGCCCCAAGCACCAGCTCCTCCGGCGGCTCATCGCGGACGTCGAGACGATCGTCGTGGGGAGGGAGGCCGAGTCCCTCATCCTCGAGAACAACCTGATCAAGGAGTACCGTCCCCGGTTCAACGTCCGGCTCAAGGACGACAAGAGCTATCCCTCGATCGCGGTGACGCTGAGCGAGCCGTTCCCCAGGGTCCTGGTCACCCGCCGCCGGAACATCGAAGGAGCGAAGTACTTCGGCCCGTATACCGACGTGGCCCAGCTCCGCCGCACGCTGGCCATCATCCGCCGGCTCTACACGGTGCGCAGCTGCTCGGACGACCTCCCCCGAGAGCAGCGCGAGCGTCCGTGCCTCGACTACCACATCGGACGCTGCAAGGCGCCCTGCGTCGGGTGGCAGACGGCAGAGGACTACCAAGCGATGGTGCGGGACGTCCTGGACTTTCTCGAGGGCCGCACCGGAGACGTCCGCCAGAAGGTGCGCGAGGCGATGCTGGCCGCGAGCGAGCGGGAGGACTACGAGCGGGCGGCTAACCTGCGCGACGCACTGCGTTGGCTCGAGCGGCTGGAGGAGCCGTCGAGCGTCGAGCTCCTTGGCAGCGGCGACGCCGACGCCATCGGGTACGCCCGGGACGGCGACGACGCCGTCGGGGTGCTCATGCGCGTCCGGGAAGGGCGGGTGGTGTCCCGTGACCACAAATTCCTCGAGGGCGTGGAAGACGAGACCGACGAGGCGATCCTGAGCGCATTCCTGGTGCGCTACTACGTCCCCGCGGAGAACCGTGCGCGCCGGGTCGTTCTGCCGTTTCCTCCGGACGACTTCGACACGCTGCGGGAGATCCTCCCCGAGGCCGACTGGACGGTCCCCCAGCGCGGCACGGCCGGCCGCTGGCGCGAGCTCGCCGACCAGAACGCGCGCCACCTTCTGGAGAGCCTCAGGATCGAGTCGTTCGAGACCGAAGAACGGGCGGAAGACCCGGTCTACGCGCTGGGCCGGGACCTTGGGCTCAACAGCGTGCCCCGGAGCCTGGTCTGCGTCGACATCTCCCACAACCAGGGGCGAGACATCGTGGGCTCGCTGATCTGGTTCGAGGCGGGCCGGCCGAAGAAGAGCGAGTACCGCAAGTTCAAGATCAAGGGGCTGGCGGAGCAGGACGACTTCGCGGCAATCCACGAGGTCGTCACCCGCTATCTCACCCGCCGCCGCGACCAGGGCGATCCGCTCCCCGATCTCATGGTGATCGACGGGGGGAAGGGGCAGCTCAACGCCGCGCTCGACGCGGCCAAGGCGCTCGGATTCGAGGGGATCCCGATCGTGAGCCTGGCCAAGCGGGACGAGGAAGTGTTCTTGCCGGGACGCGCCGAGGGTCTGCGACTCTCCCGCCGCAGTCCCTCGCTCCGGCTGCTCCAGCGGGCCCGCGACGAGGCCCATCGCTTCGGGCTCGCCTACAATCGCAAGCGTCGCGCGCAGCGGACCATCACCTCCGAGCTGCTGGACATTCCGGGCGTCGGCCCCACCCGGCGCCGGCGGCTGCTCGAGCGCTTCGGCAGCCTGGCCGGCGTGCGGTCGGCCACGGCCGGCGAGCTTGCCGCAGTGCCCGGCCTGTCCACGGCACTGGCGGAACGGATTCTCGAGCACCTCAACTCCAAGGCGTGAGGCCGGCAGCCACCTATGCCTGAGCTGCCGGACGTGGTGGTGTACCTCGAGGCCCTTGAGCGCCGGATCGTCGGCCAGCCGCTCGAGCGGGTCCGGATCGTGAGCCCCTTCATTCTTCGAAGCGTCGATCCGCCCATCGCGGAGGCCGAGGGACGGGTCGTGGTGGGCCTGCGTCGCATAGGGAAGCGGATCGTGTGGGGGCTGGAGGGCGAGCTGTTTCTGGTGATCCATCTCATGATCGCGGGACGACTCCGCTGGCGGCCCAGAGGCGCCAAGGCGCCGGGGCGAATCGGGCTTGCGGCGTTCGATTTCCCGGGCGGCACGCTGCTGCTGACCGAGGCCGGCAGCAAGCGCCGGGCGTCCATCCATCTCGTTCGCGGCGAGGCGATGCTCGCTGACTTCGACCGCGGCGGGCTCGAGCCGCTCGAGGTCGGCCTCGATGCGTTTCGCGCGCGACTGACTTCCGAAAGCCACACGCTCAAGCGGGCGCTTACCGATCCCCGGCTCTTCAGCGGTATCGGCAACGCCTACTCCGACGAGATCCTGCACCGGGCCCGGCTCTCGCCGCTGGCGCTGACCCGGCGACTCGACGAGGAGGCGGTCCGCCGCCTTCACTCGGCGATGACGGCGGTCCTGGTCGAATGGACCGCCCGCCTGCGTGGAGAGGCGGGAGACGGTTTCCCCGAGAACGTCACTGCGTTCCGCGAGGGGATGGCGGTGCACGGCCGGTTTCGGAAACCGTGTCCCGTCTGTGGCACACCAGTGCAGCGGATCCGGTATGCCGACAACGAGACCAACTACTGTCCGACCTGCCAGACCGGCGGCCGGCTCCTCGCCGACCGTGGGCTCTCCCGCCTCCTCAAGGAGGACTGGCCCCGGAGCCTGGACGAAATGGAGGAACGACTCGCCCGATGACCGCGACCGACTGGACGCTGGTCTGCTCCGCCTGCGGTGCCTCGGCGGAGCCCACCCGGCTTCCCACGGTCTGTGCCGCATGCGGGCAGCCCTGGCTCGTGCGCTACCCGAAGCGGAGCCATCCCAGGGACGCCCGCGCCGCGCTGGGGAGCGAAGGAGCCCGCCCGGGAGTCGGCGAAGGAATGTGGCGTTACCGGCGCTTCCTGCCGCTCGCTCCGAGCGAGACCCCGGTAACGCTGGGGGAGGGAGGCACACCGCTCCTCCGGCTCGAGCGCACCACCCGCGAGCTCGGATATGGCCGTCACCCGCGCGACGCTGGCCGGCGCAGAATCGTTCGTCGTTCCCACGGCCGGGAACGCGGGCATCGCGCTCTCCGCCTACGCCGCGCGGGCCGGCCGGCCGGCGAAAATCTTCGCCCCGGTCACGACGCCCCGCACGATAGTGGCGCAGATGCGCATGTTCGGGGGCGACGTCGAGCTGCTGGAAGGGCACATCGGCGACTCGGGCCGCGCGGCGCGCGAGTACGCCGCCCGCACCGGCGCGTTCGACGTCTCCACGCTGCGGGAGCCCTACCGTATCGAGGGCAAGAAGACGCTCGGCCTCGAAATCGCCGAGCAGCTCGCCTGGACCCTGCCGGACGCGGTCGTCTACCCCGCCGGCGGCGGCACCGGGCTTATCAGGGTGTGGATCGCCTTCGCCGACCTGCTGAGGGCTGGGTGGGTCAGCGGGAAGCCGCCCCGGCTGTTCGCGGTCCAGTCCATCGGCTGCGCCCCGGTGGTCCGGGCTGTGGAGGCGCGGACCGATCGGTGCGAGCCCTGGGCCGATCCGTGGACCGTCGCCAGCGGCCTGCGGGTGCCGAACCCCTTGGGCGGCGCGCTCATGCTCCAGGCGATCCGGGAGACCGGCGGTGGGGCCCTCGGCGTGACAGACGACCAGCTCGCCGAGCAGGCCCGACAGGTCTCGGCGCGAGAGGGGGTGGACCTATCCCCGGAAGGCGGCGCTACGCTGGCCGCGGCCGGGGAGCTGCGCCGCCGGGGCGTGCTCGGGCCCGAGGATCGGGTGGTGCTGTTCAACACCGGGGCGGGGTGGCTCTATAGGTGAGAAGTGTATATTTCAAGTCTATGTCAGAGGGTCGGTTTGCCATCCTCGACCCCGCCGCGGGAATCAGCGGGGACATGCTCTTGGGCGCCCTGCTTGCTGCCGGCGCGCCCGAGGGCTGGCTCCGGGGTCTCCCCACGCGCCTGGGGATTCCAGAGGTCGAAATCGACGTTCGCCGAGTGAGCCGGTCCGGCATCGGGGCTATGAAGGTGGACGTACGACTTCCGGGGGGCCGGATCGAGGGTCCTGCCGACGTCGAGTCGGATCACCACAGCGCCCATCCGTTCCACGAGTCCCCGCCCCCCCACGCCCAGCACGATCACCACGGCCCCCACCAGACCGCGCACGGTCACGGTCACGGTCAGGTCCACGGTCCGCACCGTCACGTGGGCGAGCTCCTGGCGATCATCGAGCGCGCGCCCCTTTCTCCCTGGGTCAAGGAGCGCGCGATCAGGGCCTTCCGGCTAGTGGGTGAGGCGGAGGGGCAGGTACACGGCATGCCCGCCGAGGCGGTGGCTCTGCACGAGGTGGGCGCGCTCGACGCGCTCGTGGACATCGTGGGCGGGATCGAGGGGTTCGAGCAGCTGGGGATCACCCGTATTCACCATCGGCCGGTCGCGGTCGGGGCGGGCTGGGTCCGGGCAGCGCATGGAGTGCTCGCCGTTCCCACGCCGGCGACGGCGCTGCTCCTCGAGGGGCTCGAGATCGCACCCAACGGGCCCGTCACCGGAGAAGCGACGACCCCGACGGGAGCGGTGCTGCTGCGAGTGCTCTCTTCCGGCGCTCCGCCGGCGCGCTGGCGGGCCGTCTCCGCGGGGAGTTGGGGGGCGGGAAGCCGGGATCCCGAGCACTATCCGAATGCCCTCCGGCTGATCCTCGCGGAGTCGGTGCAGGAGGCCGGGGACGTCGTGATCCTGTCCACGGATCTGGACGATCTGAACCCCGAGTATCTCGATCCGCTCCGCGAAGCGCTGATGGCCGCGGGAGCCCTCGACGTGCAGGTCTGGGCCACGCAAATGAAGAAGGGCCGTACCGGCTTCCGGATCGAGGCGATCGTGCCGCCCGAGGCACAGGATCGCGCGACCGAGGCCTTCTTCCGCCACAGCACCACGGCCGGCGTCCGTCGGGCCGTGGTGCAGCGGGTGACGCTGCCGCGCCGCGAGCTGACGCTCGAGGCGAGCGGGGGCACCGTGCGGGTCAAGGTGCTCGACGGGCCCGACGGACCTCGGGTGAAAGCGGAGTATGACGATGTAGCGGCGGCGGCCCGGCGGTCGGGCCGGCCTGCCCATGAGCTGGCAAGGGAGTTGCAAACCCGTGCCCTCGCCCTGGTGGCGACTCGCGCCGCCGGGACGTCTCCCCCGACGAAGGAGTCCTGACGAGTGAGCCGCATGACTGCACGGCTTTCGGTGCTCGCGATCGCGATCGCGGCTGGCGTCTCAGCCGCCTCCGCGCAGGTACCCGCGAGCGATCGGGTCGCCAAGATTATGGCGCAGCAGAAGAGTCTGCTGCCACCGTTCTGCAAGAGCGGTACAGGCGGAACCAGCAAGATCAACGATCTCATCGTCGACTTCAAAGCGGCCGTGACCAATGCCGACGCCGCGAAGCGGACCGCCGGCATCGCGAAAGCGCGGGACGGATTCGCCCACGCGATCGAGCAGCAGCAACAGGGCGAGAACGCCGCCGCCTGGATCTATCTCGGGCGGGCGTACCTGTATGAGGGCAACGTCGTCGGTGCCGACACGGCGTTCACACGGGCCGAAAAGCTGGCTCCCGACTGCAAGGACGAGACCGACCGCTCGAGGCAAGCCGCCTGGGCGCCGCTGGTGAACGACGGCATCACCTTCGCCAACGCGAACAACCCCGACTCGGCGACCGTCCTTTTCCGCCAGGCGAACACCATCTACCGCGCGAGCCCGTCGGCCTTCGCCAACCTGGGCGTGATCTTCGCGAACAAGACCCAGAACGACAGCGCTGCGGCCTATTTCAAGCAGGCCGCGGACATCGCGAGCCGGGACACCACCTTCCGCGATGAGCAGAAGTTCGCCACGCTCAACCTCGGCATCGTGCAGGCCCGCGCGAGGAAGTACGACGAGTCGATCGCCACGCTGGAGGCGTACCGCAAGCTCGCGCCCGACGACAAGCAGGGCGGGATGGCACTCCATGCGGCCTACTGCGGCGCCAATCAGAACAACAAGGCGCTGCCGCTGGAGAAGGAGCTCAGTCTGCCGCCGTGCTCGGTGGCGGGCGGTGATGCCTCCAGCCTCGTGGACAAGGGCGTCGCGGCGTTCAACGCGAACAAGTTCGACGAGGCCGCCGACTTGTTCGGCCAGGCCTTCGCGAAGCAGCCCTACAACCACGATGCGTTGCTCAACCAGGCGACGGCATACTTCAAGGTCAAGAACGGACCCAAGCTGGTCGCGTCCGCCGGTCCGCTCGTAGAGCTCGAGCCCCTGAACGAGGTGGCGATCCAGCTGCTCGAGCAGGGCTACCGGGAGACCAAGCAGGTAGACAAGCAGGTGGCGCTGGTGAGCCGCCGTCGGGCCCTCCCGGCCAAGATGGAGACCAAGAAGATCGCGATCAGCCCGACAGAAATCACGGTCACGATGACGGCCACGGGGCGGGACGCCCGGGACGGGAAGGACCAGCCGATCAAGGCCACGCCGGTGAACCTGACGTTTGAGATGCTCGGCGCCGACGGGAACGTGGTGGCGACGCAGGACGTCACGGTGCCGGCGCTGGCCACGGGCACGAGTCAGGATGTGCCGGTCACGGCGAAGGCCAACGGCATCACGGGCTGGCGCTACAAGGTCAAGGCCTGATCGGACCCGAGCCCTGCAAGGAGGTCGCATGGCGGGAACCGAGGCACGGGAGGCCGTGGAGGACTGGGGCCTCACCACCACAAAGGCCGCGTTCATCGAGCAGGCCGTGCAGAGCGGCCAGCTGTACATCCACCAGCCGTACGAGCTGTATTCGGACGCGAATCATGAGGCCTGGCGCGGGCTGTACAGCCGGATGCTCCCGCGCTGGCGCCAGTACGCCAACCCGCACTTTCTGACCGGGATCGACAACCTGTGCCTCGACCCGGCGCGCGTCCCTCGCCTGGACGACGTGAACCGGTTCCTGAGCCCGCTCACCGGCTTCAAGGCCAAGCCCGTCAGTGGCTACGTGCCGGCGTTCCTCTTCTTCGATCGCCTCCGAAACCGTGAGTTTCCCACGACGATCACCATCCGTGACGCCTGGCGGCTGGATTACCTCCCCGAACCCGACATCTTCCACGACATCGCCGGCCACGTGCCGATGCACACCGACAAGGCGTTCGCCGACACGCTGGTGCGGTTCGGCGATTGTGCCCACACGGCGGCCGAGCTGGTGGGTTCCGTGAAGGACGAAACGCAACGGGTCCACCGTCTCACCAGCATCTTCAAGGGGATGGCGCGGTTCTTCTGGTTCACGGTGGAGTTCGGGCTGATGCGGGGTGAGGGCGGGCTCAAGGCATACGGCAGCGGGCTGCTGAGCTCCTACGGCGAGCTCGCGCGCTCCATCGACTCACCTGAAGTCCAACGCTATCCGATCCGGATGGAGTGGGTGGTCAACCAGTACTTCGAGATCGACAAGTATCAGCCGCTGCTCTTCGTGGTGGACTCGTTCGACCATCTCTCCGATCTGGTGGGGCAGCTGGAGCGGTGGATGCGGGCCGGGCGCCTGGACAACCTCGCGCCGGGCGAGCCGGAGATGAGCGAGCCGGACGTGAAGAGCTTCTTGGAGGCCGCGCTCCAGACCGGGTGACCGCCGGGGTCACGCCCCGGCGGAGCGGGCCCTCTTGCGCTCGCCCGGATCGAGCAGAAGCATGCCGGCCTGGAGCGGCCCGCCGCGCTCGAGTACCTCGTCGGCGCCGGCGGCGGTGAGGGCGAACGTCCCGCTTTCCGTCCGCTCGATCCAGCCGTTCTCCCGCAGATACCAGAGATGGAACTTCATGTGCTGCTCGGGACAGCCAAGGAGGCGCTCGAGATCGAGCGCCCCGAGGCCTGCCCGATCGGCGTCGTTGCGGCGGGCGGTGTAAAGGATCGAGAGGATGGCATCGCGCAGTCGGCGGTCCGCGGCGACGTCATTCACCGCGTGTTGCTGATCGAAGACGCGCCAGCGATTTTCTCGCAGAGCCTCGTAGCGTGCGTCGTACTTCGCGCGCCGCTCGGGGTCGGACAGCACCTCGAAGGCGTCCATGACCTGCTTGAACCGGTCTGCGTCGCCGCTGTCCGGGTTGTCAGGGTGGTAGCGCTTGGCCAGATGGCGAAAGACGCGCTGGACGGTGCCCGGGTCGGCGCGCGGCGAGAGCTGCAGGATCTCGTAGTGGTCGACGCCCGAGTCGTCCATTGCCGGCCGATGTTGTGGGAAACCGCCAAACGCCGCTTCGGTGGTGGTTTACAAGCAAGACTCAGGCCGAGCCTCGCGGTCGCGCCGGCGGCGCGGCAGGGCGCCCGGGGGCGGCAGGTCGGCCGGCCCAAACGGGTGCGGACTCTACAGCGTGGCCACGCGCTAGGATATTGCGGCGGCGTCACCTGCGGGAGTAGCTCAGTTGGTAGAGCGTCAGTTTCCCAATCGGATTCCCCACGCCCGCCGGCACCGGCGGGCGTTGTCGTTTCAGGGCCTGCGCGACGGACTCGCCCGTCAGCGCCGCGCAGAAACAACAGGCGCTGACACTGATTCTGGCACTGCGGGCCGTCGCGCCCGCCAGCTGCATGCGCGTGTTAGGCGGCGTGTCGGCCAACCACGGCCCCAGCACGCGAGTGATGTCGCTACTTGGTCTTGGCCGTCGTTGCGATCAGGTAGTCGCCTTGGAGGTCCCACGACGCCGTCCCATCCGCGCTGAAGGTGCCTTTGCACGTACCCTTCCCGCTGAGACCCTTCAGCTTGCCGGTCCCGCCTGTGAAGGCCCAAGTACACTGCCCGCGTACGGGTGTTTCGCCCTTGAACGTGGTCGTGCCCACGTACCGAACGAAATACTTGTCGCCACTGGCCACACTGCCCACTCCATAGATTAGATCGCGCGACAGGTTGCCGCTGATGTCCGACGTGTACGTGTCAGCCTCGTCCGTCAGCCGATCGCCGCCGAGGTCGCCCTGGGACCACGTGCATTTCAAGCCGGACAGTGACATGGTGTGCTTGGCGTGGTCACCAACCGGCAGGGTGTAATTCGGATCCGGTTTGGCGCACTGCTGTTTCCCGGCAAGTGTCGTTTGTGCTTGTGCTCGACCGGTGGGCAGGAGCGCAAGCAACCCGCAGATGATGCACAACGCCGTTTTCATGATGCACCTCCCGTG
>JBGPPG010000073.1:0-16699 GCA_041488455.1 Gemmatimonadota bacterium | reverse complement strand
GGATCGTCTCCCAGGGCCGGTTGGGCCAGAGATCGCGCCAGAGGTGGCGTGAGACCTGGCCGTGCTGCCGGGAGACGCCGTTCACCTTCGACGCGCAGCGGATCGCGGTCACGGTCATGTGGAAGCGGTCGGGCAGAGCGGGGTGGCGGCCAAGACGGAAGAACGTGTCCTTGTCTACGCCCATCTCCCGCCAGACCGGACCGATGCAAGCGGCCACTTCCTCCGCGACAAAAGCGTCGTGCCCGGCGGGGACCGGCGTGTGGGTCGTGAAGATGCTGCGGCTGCGCACCTCGCGCACGGCGTCGGCGAACGTCGCGCCCTTCGCCGTCAGCTCGCGGATCCGCTCGACCATCATGAACGCGGCGTGGCCCTCGTTGGCGTGCCACACCGCCGGGTGGATTCCCACCGCGCGCAGCATTCGGACGCCGCCTGCACCGAGGATCCATTCCTGCCGGAGGCGCAGCTCGGGTCCGCCGGCGTAGAGCTTGTTCATGAGAAGGCGGTCTTCCGGGTGGTTCGCCTCGAGGTTGGTGTCGAGGAGATAGACCGGGACCCGCCCCACCATCATGCGCCAGGCCCGGACCTGCACCGGCCGGCCGGCGGTCTCTACGGTGGCGAGGAAGGGCGCGCGATTGGGGCCGACCACCGGCTCGAGCGGGGTTCGGGTGACCTCGTACTCCTCGTCGCTGTCTTCCTGCCATCCGTCGAGGCGCAGCCGCTGATCGAAATAGCCCTTCATGTAGAACAGCCCGATGCCGATCATCGGTACCCCGAGATCCGACGCCGACTTGCAGTGGTCACCGGCCAGCACCCCGAGGCCGCCGGAATAGATCGGCACGGAGGCGTGCAGGCCGAACTCGGCGCAGAAGTAGGCCAGGGGGCCGTCGCTGTACCCCGCATACCCGCGATTGAACCAGGTATCGGGCGTGGTCAGATCGTGGTGCATCCGGCCCATGACCTCGTCGTAGCGCCGGAGGAAATCGGTGTCGCTCGCGCAGGCGGCGATCCGCGCCGGATCCACCCGGCACAGCAAGTCGATCGGATTGTGCCGGACGCGGTGCCACAGCAGGGGGTCAATCGAACGGAAGAGCGTGCGGGCCTCGCCCGTCCAGCTCCACCACAGGTTCATGACCATCGAGGAGAGACCCTCGATGCGGGCGGGCAGGTACGGGACGCGGGACTGGGCGGTGAGCATGAGGAGGGAAGGTAACCCGCTGTTCAATGGACCAGTTTCTTGTACCGGATCCGGTGCGGCTGGTTCGCGTCCACGCCTTTCCGCCGCTTGAGGTCGGCGGCGTACTCCTGGTAGTTGCCTTCGAACCAGATGACCTCGCTGTTTCCCTCGAACGCGAGGATGTGGGTGGCGATGCGGTCGAGGAACCAGCGGTCGTGGCTGATCACCACGGCGCAGCCGGCGAACCCCACGAGGGCTTCCTCGAGCGCCCGCAGCGTGTCCACGTCGAGATCGTTGGTCGGCTCGTCCAACAGGAGGACGTTGCCGCCGCTCTTGAGCAGCTTGGCCAGGTGAACGCGGTTCCGCTCGCCGCCCGACAGATCCTTCACCCGCTTCTGCTGGTCCGCGCCGCGGAAGTTGAAGCCGGCGCAATAGGCCCGTGCGTTCACCTGACGCTTGCCGAACAGCAGCGTGTCCTGGCCCCCGGAGATCTCCTCGTACACAGTCTTGGCGCCGTCCAGCGCATCGCGGCTCTGGTCCACGTAGGCGAGCTGTACCGTCTTGCCGACCAGCAGCTCGCCGGCGTCCGGCATTTCGCTCTCCGTGATCATCCGGAACAAGGTCGTCTTCCCGGCACCGTTCGGCCCGATCACGCCGACGATGCCGCCGCGCGGCAGGGCGAAGCTCAGGCCCTCGAAGAGGAGGTTGTCGCCGTAGCCCTTCGAGACGCCCTTGGCGACGACGACCTCGTCTCCGAGCCGCTCGGGGACGGGGATCAGGATCTCGGCGCTGCCCTCCGACTGCCGCTCGGCCTCGGCGCGGAGCTCCTCGAACCGGGTGATGCGCGCCCTGCTCTTGGCCTGCCGGGCTCGCGGCGCCATACGGATCCACTCCAGCTCGTGCTCCAAGGTCTTCTGCCGCGCCGACGCTTGCTTCTCCTCCCGAGCGAGCCGTTGTTGCTTCTGCCCCAGCCAGGAGGAGTAGTTCCCCTCCCAGGGGATGCCCGCCCCCTGGTAGAGCTCGAGGATCCACTTGGCGACGTTGTCGAGGAAATAGCGGTCGTGGGTGACGGCCACGACCGTGCCGGGGAACTCGGCGAGGTAGCGCTCCAGCCACCAGACGCTCTCGGCGTCGAGATGGTTGGTGGGCTCGTCCAGCAGAAGCATGTCGGGCTGGGCCAGCAGCACCCGGCAGAGCGCCACGCGGCGGCGCTCGCCGCCGGAGATCCTGGCCACGTCGGCATCGCCCGGCGGAAGGCGCAACGCGTCCATCGCGAGGTCGATCTTGTGGTCCAGCTCCCAGAGACCGAGCGCGTCGATGCGCTCCTGGAGGTTGCCCTGCTTCTCCAGCAGCCGGGTCATCTCGTCGTCGTGCATCGGCTCGGCGAACCTGGCGCTGAGCGCCTCGAACTGCTGGAGCAGCGCCCGCGAGTCGGCCACGGCCACCTCGACGTTGCCGCGGACATCCTTTGCGGGGTCCAGTTGTGGCTCCTGCGCCAGGTAGCCGATCCGGGTCCCCGGCAACGGGCGCGCGTCGCCCAGATAGTCCGTGTCCACTCCCGCCATGATGCGCAGGAGAGTGGACTTGCCCGCGCCGTTGCCGCCGAGGACGCCGATCTTGGCCCCGGGGTAGAAGGCGAGGTGGATCCCTTTCAGGATTTCCTTGTTGGGAGGCACGACCTTCCGGAGGTCGCGGATCGTGAAGATGTATTCGCCGGCCATAGGGGGCCAAAGATATACTGCGGAGGGGCTGAACGGGGAACGCCAAACGACCGACAGTTTTGTCAGTCGACGCGTGGTAGTGGTCGGCGCCGGGATCGGCGGCCTCGCGGCCGCGATCCGGCTCGCGCATGCCGGCTATCAGGTGACGGTGGTGGAGCAACACGACGCCCCGGGTGGTCGGGCGGGCGTTTGGCGGTCCGCGGGCTTCACCTTCGACACCGGACCGTCGATGGTGATGATGCCGGACTGCTGGGACCGGCTCTTCCACGACGTCGGTCGGCGTCGAGAGGACTACGTCCGCCTGGTGCAGTGCGACCCGTGCTACCGGCTTCATTTCGCCGACGGGTCTACGCTCGAAATGACCAGCAGGCTTAACGAGCTGGGGGCGAACCTCGAGCGCATCGAGCCGGGGTGCGGTCCCCGCGCGCTCGAGTGGCTGGCGTACACCGGGCAGCTCTACCACCGCGGCATCGAGTTCATCCGCCGGGACATGCACCGCCCCCTGGCGATGCTGCGCGTCGGAGGCCTGGGTTTGCGCTACGGGGCCGCCGCGCTGGGCGATCTCCAGGCCATGGCGGGCCGCTTCTTCCGCGACGAACGGCTGCGGCAGGCGGTCACGTTCCAGTCCCTCTATCTCGGCCTGTCGCCGTTCCGCTCGCTCGCCATCTATGGCCTGCTCGCCCACGCCGAGATCGCGGGCGGGATCTACTACCCCATGGGCGGCATGCACCAGCTCGCGCTGGCCCTCGAGCGGCTCGGGGGCGAGCTGGGCGTCGCCTTTCACTTCGGCACCTCGGTGACGAGCCTGCATCGGACTGGCGGCCGGATCTCGGCCGCGCGCCTGGCCGACGGGCGCGAGCTTCCGGCCGACGTGGTCGTCGCGAATGCCGACCTGCCGTACACGTATGCCACGCTCCTCGGTGAGCCGTATCCGGGGATCGAGGGGAAGGAGTTCAGTTGCTCGGTGGTGTTGCTCTCTCTCGGCGTGAACCGTACCTACCCGAACTTGCTGCACCACAATCTGGCCATTTCGCGAGACCTGGCCGGCTCGTGCCGGTTGCTCTGCGAGGAGCATCGGATGCCGGAGGACCCGCCCTTCTACATCGTCGCTCCGACCCGGACCGATCCTGGACAGGCGCCGCCCGGCTGCGAGAGCCTCTTCGTGCTGGTTCTGGCTCCCAGCCAGAGCCCGACGAGTCCGATCGATTGGGAGACGGAGGGACCGCGAGTGGAGCAGCGGACGCTCGAGCGGCTCGAGGCGCTCGCGTGCCCGGACCTCCGCCGGCACATCGTGACGAAGCGGCTGGTGACGCCGTCCGACTTCACGACGCAGTTCGGCAACCTCCGCGGCGAGGCGTTCGGCCTCTCCCACGGGCTCCGCCAGATCGGCTACTTCCGCCCGCACAACCGCCATCCCCGCTACCGCAACCTCTACTTCGTCGGCCAAAGCACCCATCCCGGCTGCGGGCTCCCGATGGTGCTGATCTCCGCGGAGCTCGCGGCCGCGCGCATCGCGCGCGAGCTGCCGGCGCGTTGAGCGGACCCGGCCGGCACGACAAAGGGCGCTCCGGCGGGAGCGCCCTCTTGTCTGCATGGCGATCGAGGACTAGCTGAGGTGCTTGGACACCAGCTTGGTCATCTCGAACATGTTGACGACGTCCTTCTTGAAGATCGGGCGGAGTGCCTCGTCGGCGTGGATGTTCCGCCTGTTGACCTTGTCCTGGAGACCTTTGCGCTTGATGTACGCCCAGAGCTTGCTGGTGACTTCGGTCCGGGGCAGCGGCCGGCTGCCGACGACTTCGGCCAGCGCGGCGCTCGGCGTCACGGCCTTCATGAACGCGGGGTTCGGCTTCCGCTTCGCAGCCGTTTTCCTCTTGGCGGGCTTTTTGGCCGCGCGGCGCTTGGCGGTGGACTTCTTGGCTTTCTTGGACTTCTTCTTGGCTGCCATCGCGAGTCTCCCGTGAGGGTGTGGAAACCGTGCGTGCCTGCGAAGGAGTGAATCCAAACGAATCCGACGCCCATCAAAGTATGACGCTTTTCTCCCACGGCAATAGGGAGCGGTGCCCGATCACCTGCTCGGCGTAGCCGGAGCGCCTGGCACCAGGCCATATTTCCGGCGTCATGTCGCCCCCGTCTTCCCTCGGCCGCTTCGCCATCCCACTGCTCGCGCTCGGCACCGTTGCCGTCGTTGCCGCGACGCTCCGGCGCCAGCAAGCGGGGCCGCCGCGCCACTCTGACCGGCCTGTTTGCGCCGCCGACAACGGGGGGCTCACCCTGCCGAGCGGTCTCTGCGCCCTGGTCGTGGCGAAGGGCATCGGACACGTCCGCCATCTCGTGGTCGGCCCCAACGGCGACGTCTTCGCCAACGCTGAGGGGCGCGGGATAGTCGCGCTCCGGGACACCTCCGGCGACGGAGTCGCCGACATCGTGCGCCGGTTCGGCAGCTCCGGGGGAACCGGCATCGCGCTCCGCAACCACTACTTGTACTACAGCACCGACGATGCCGTGTACCGGTACGCGTGGAGCGACGGGCAGCTCGAGCCGACCGGCCCTCCCGAGACGGTGGTGGCCGGTCTGCCCGCCAACGGCGATCACACGTCCAAGAGCATCGCCATAGACCTCGAGGGCAACCTGTTCGTGAACATCGGGTCGGCCACGAACAGCTGCCAGGAGCGGAACCGGGCCTCCCGCTCTCCGGGGCGGGATCCCTGCGTCGAGCTCGAGACCCGGGCGGGGATCTGGCGGTTCGCGGCCGATCGTCCGGGGCAGCGGTTCGCCGAGGGGGAGCATTGGGCCACCGGGCTCCGCAACACGGTCGCGCTGAGGGTCGATCCCGTGGCCGGCGGGCTCTACGGCGCGGTCAACGGGCGCGACCAGCTCGCCGCCAACTGGGGGTACACCGCCGAGCGGAGCGCGGAGAACCCGGCCGAGGAGTTCGGGCGGATCGACCGCGGCGACGACTATGGCTGGCCGTACTGCTACTACGACGTGGATGCCCGCGCCAACGTGCTGGCTCCGGAGTACGGGGGCGACGGGAAAGAGATGCGCCGCTGTGCGGCGGCGAAACCTCCCCTGGCGGTCTTCCCGGGGCATTGGGCCCCGATGGCTATCGCCTTCGGCCCCGCTCGCCAGCTGGGAAGCACGTATGACGAGGGCGTCTTCATCGCCTTCCACGGCTCCTGGAACCGGGCCCCGCTGCCGCAGGCCGGCTACCGCGTGGTCTGGCAACCGCTCCGGGGCGGAGCTCCATCGGGCGGGTACGAGACGGTCATGCGGGGCACGTCCGACCCGACGTCGGTCCGCCCCACGGGCCTCGCCATAGGACCGGATGGCTCGCTCTACGTCGCCGCCGACGCGAATCAGACGATCTGGCGGATTGTCAACGAATCAGGCGCCGCGCGCGCCGGGAAGGGAAAATGAGTCTAACGCGTTGGGCGGGCGTGATGGCGATAACCTGGACGTGCGGGGCGACAACGGCCGCGGCCCAGGCCGCCGCGCCGAAAGAGCAAGGGCCGGCGGTGGGCCAGCCGGCACCGGACTTCGCTCTGGCTTCCGCGACCCGCGCGGGTGTGGGAAAGGCCCCGGTGCGCCTCGCGGATTTCAAGGGCAAGACGGTCGTGCTCGCGTTCTTCTACAAGGCCAGGACCAAGGGCTGAACCATCCAGATGGACGCGTACCGTGATCAGTACGCGACGCTGTTCCACGGCGGGAAAGACGTCGTCCTGCTCGCCATCAGTGCCGACGCCGCCGACACCCTCGCCTCCTGGGCCAAGCAGGCCGATTACCCCTTCACCTTCCTCAGCGATCCGGGCGGCGAGGCGGGGAAGCAGTACGGAGCCTGGCTGGCGGACGACAAGCTCGACAACCGGAGCCTGTTCGTGGTGGGTCCCGACGGGAAGATCGCTTACAAGGCGACGCCGTTCCGGGAGGTGGATCCGCAGGCGTACGCGGCGCTCGGCGACGGCATCGCGCGAATTGCCAGGAAACGGAGCTAGGGCGGTGGGGCACCCGCCCCGCCGGTCTGGCTGGGCGGGACGTATCGCTCGAAGTACAGGTTCTCCGACTCGGGCCCGGCCGTCGGCTTCGGCCGGCGGCGGGCCCGGAGTTTGTATGCCGCGTAGCTCGCCGCGGCCAGTGCCGCCATCACGGTGACTGAGACGGCGACGATGATCGCGAGCAGTGTGTTGAGGCTCAGCTCGATGAGCGGCACGACCCCTCCCTGTTAGCGTGGCTCCCCGCGCACGAAGTCGCGGATCCACTCCTCTTCAGCCGGGAAGCCGAACGTCTCGACCGCGATGTCGTCGGCCGCCGCTCCGCGCCATTCATCGTGCAGCCGCCCCAGGAATGCCTTCAAATCCTTGGGCCTCGCTGCGTCGAGATACAGCAGCACGCTGCGCCCCTCGAAGCCGACCAGGTCGCCCGTCGCCATCCGGCTCGTTCGGAGTGCGAGGTCCGCCAGGGCCATCACGTCTCCGTTGCCGGGCTCGGCGCGCGCCACCGTGAAGTACGGCGCGCGCTCGCGAGCGAGATGCAGCGCGACCGCCTTGCGGAACTGGGCGCCGTCGAGCAGCAGGTACGACTCGCCGTCCGTCGTCGGCTGGAGCACGAGGGGCGCCTCGGACTCGGCGTCCGGGACGGTCTCCGACCCACCGCGCTGGGCGATGCTGTGCACCCGGGCGATGAACTCCTCGGGCTGGAGGTTGGTGGACAGGCAATCGTCGGCGCCCGCCCGGAGCGCGCGCGTCCGGTCGCTGGAGCGGAGCAGGTACGTGGTCACAACGACGATCGGGATCGTGCTTCCCGAGCGCCGCAGCTCACGGATGAGCTGGCGCGCGTCCTGGATTACGTCCCGCCGCACGTTGAGCAGCAGCGCGCCGGCTTCGCCGCGCACGAGGTCGGACGAGGCGCCGGCCACACCCGTCCGGACGATCACCGTGTGGTCGCGCTCCAACATGCGGAGCAGCTCGCCCGGGAAGGGGTCCGCGAGGTTGAGCACGAGCAGTTTCCGCTGTACGTCCGGCGACGGCGGAGCGCCCGGCTCGTGCACCGGTACGAACCCGGCGCCGGCCTGGATCCGGAACGCGATCGGCCCGAGAGACTTGGCCTCGTAGCGGAGCTTCCGGATCTCGAGCGCGCCATCGCCCCGGGCCTGATTCCGGCCCGCGAGATGAAAGACCCCCGCGGCCCGCTGCACGAGCGGCTCGAGCCGCTGGTCATAGAGCCCCGCGAGATCCCCGGGGTACGTAAGCAGCGTCGTCGCCCCGAGGTCGTCGAGTACGTGGATCAAGCTGAAGATGCTCGCCGAGCCGGGGTTCCTCCCGCTCTCGAGCACCGGGACGATGGAGTCGATCGCCAGCCGCACCGGCTTCCGCGGCCCAAGAGCCCGGGTGAACTCGGCGAACACCGTGTCCATCGTGGGCGCCCGCGCGGCGAGCTTGATGAAGTTCGGGCGGTACCGGATCAGCGCGAACCGTTCCTCTACCAGCGCCCCATGCAGATCGATGCCGAGAAACGCGGCGGAGGAGAGGACGTCGGTCGGGTCGTCGTGCGTGAGCAGCGCCGCGAACTCGCCGCGCTCCAGGGCGACATCGAGGAACTCCAGACAGGAGACGCTCTTGCCCGCGCCCGCGTTGCCGCTCAGGAGGTACGAGCAACCCGGGATGAGTCCGCCTACCAGATCGTCGAGAGGTACGATCCCGCTTTGAATCAGCATGGTGTGGCGCTCCCCAGCACGCGCGCGATCTCGTCGATCGTCGGCTCGATCTCGATCGGCCGATTCGCGCCGGGCGGCGGCGGGTCCATTTCCCGGTGGTAGTGAATTAACGCGCCCGGGTCCTTGAGGATGTGCCCCGTGAGCACCGCGACGACCCGGTCCACGGGCTGGATCGTGCCGGCCGCCACGAGCCGCTTGACGCCGGCCACGCTCGCGGCACTCGCCGGCTCGCAGCCTACGCCCGACGCGTCCACGGCTGCCTTTGCCGCCATGATCTCCGCGTCGCTCACCGCGAGCACGACCCCGTTTGTCTCCCGGATCGATTTGACCGCGCGATCGTAGGACGCCGGATCGCCGATCCGGATCGCCGTCGCTACGGTCTCCGCCTTCACCCGGTGCCGCCGGGCGAAACCCTCGGCGAAGCTCTGCGCGAACGGCGCGGCCCCTTCCGCCTGCACCGCCGCGAGTCTCGGCAGCCGGTCGATGAGCCCCCAGGCGCGCGCCTCGACGAGCGCCTTTCCGAACGCCGACGTGTTGCCGAGGTTGCCCGCCGGCAGGACGATCCAGTCGGGCGGATCCCAGCCCAGCTGCTCCAGCGCCTCGAGGACAATCGTCTTCTGACCCTCCAGCCGGAACGGATTGATCGAGTTGAGCAGATAGACGCCCAGCCGCTCGCTCGCTTCCTCGACCAGCCGGAGGCAGTCGTCGAAGTCGCCGCGCACGAGCAGCGTCTTCGCCCCGTAGGCCAGCGACTGGGCGAGCTTGCCGAGCGCTACGTTCCCCGCCGGCACGAGCACGAGCGCGGGGATGCCCGCCAGGGATGCATATGCCGCGAGTGACGCCGCCGTGTTACCGGTGGACGCGCAGGCCACCGCCCTCGCCCCGATCCGGCGGGCCTGGGTCACACCGACCGTCATGCCGCGGTCTTTGAACGACCCGGTGGGGTTGTGGCCCTCGTGCTTGAGCAGCAGCCCGTCGATGCCGGCCCAGCGGTCGATCGCGGATCGTTGGAGCAAGGGAGTATTCCCCTCAGGGTGGGAAACGACCTCGGTGGCGGACGGCAGGACGATGTCCTTGTAGCGCCAGACGCCCGAGGCAGAGCCGCCCTTGGGCGCCCCCCGGCGCTCGGTGAAGCGGCGCAGCAGCTCTTCCCGCGGCAGCCGCGGCACGCGGTGCTCGATCTCGAGAAGGCCGCGGCAGCGGACGCACCGCGAGTGGGGGTCCGATTCCACCATCTCGTTGCCGCAGGCAGTGCACACCTGCCAGCTCTCCGGCCGCTCGATCCCGAACGTCATGCGATCACCCGGGCGCCTTCCCGGTCCACGGCGCCGACACGGAGCGAGGCGCTGACCCCCGCCTCGGCGTAGGCCGCCTGCATGGCCGCGCCCGCTGCACGGGCGCTGGCGTCACCCCGCGCCAGCGCGAACGCCGTCGGCCCGCTCCCCGAGATCGACGCCCCCAGCGCACCAGCGGCGAGCGCGGCCCGCTTGGCCTCGGTAAAGCCGGGGAGCAGCCGGGCGCGCGCGGGCTCGGCGATCCGATCGTCGAGCGCCCGACCCAGCAGCGCGTAGTCGCAGGCGCCGAGCGCCGCGACGATCGCCGAGACCTGTGCCGCCTGGTGCAGGGCTGTGGCGAGCGGGACGTCGAGCGGCAGCACCGCCCGCGAGTCTCTGGTGCGGAGGCGCTGGTCGGGATGCACCAGGGCCACCCACAGGTCCGCTGGAACCGGGAGGCGGACGACGTCCGGCGGATCGGTCGTCCGCACGAGCACGATCCCGCCCAGCAGGGAGGGGGCAACGTTGTCCGCGTGCCGGCCGGCCACGGCGGCCTCGGCCTCAAGACAGGCGGCGAGCAGCGTGTTGCAATCGAGCGGCGAGCCGAGCAACTGGTTCACCGCCACCGCGCCCGCGACGGCGGATGCGGCGCTGCCGCCCTGCCCACCGGAGAGCGGCAGGCCCTTCCGGACCGTGAGTGCGACCCCGACGTCGGTGGCTCGGGCGCGGCGCAAGACCTCGCGAGCCGCGAGCGCTGCGGTGTGCCGCGCCGGGTCGGTCGGCAGATCCCGGTGGCCGGGATCGCGCACCGTTACGCCCTCACCCGGGGTGCGCTCGGCCGTGACCTCGTCGCCGGCGCCGGCGACGGCAAGACCGAGGATGTCGAGACCGGGCCCCACGTTGCCGATGGACCCGGGCGCGAACGCCGTGACGCGAAGGAGCGTCGGGCTCACGACAGGCCGAGCTGAAGGATGTCGTTGAGCACCCCGGCGGCGGTCACGGCCGGTCCGGCTCCGGGGCCCGTAATCACGAGCGGATTCGTCTTGTAGCGTGTCGTCGTGAATACCACAGTGTTGTCGGCTCCCTTCAGCGACGCCAGGGGGCTCGAGCGACCCACCTCGCGCAGGCCCACGACGAGCGACCGCCGGGTGACGCTGGCCACGTAGCGGAGCACCCGGCCCCGGGCCGCGGCGGCGGCCACCCTCCGCCCCCACTCTGGGTCGAACCGCTCGAGACCCTCCAGAAACTGTTCCCGCCCGAGCCGCCGCGCCGCGCGCGGCACCAGAGACTCGACGTGACGCGGGGCCAGCTCGCCCCGGAACCCCAGCAGCCGGCCCAGAATGAGCGCCTTCCGGCCGACGTCCATGCCGGAAAGATCGTCGCGCGGATCGGGCTCGGTGTAGCCCTTCGCCTTCGCGGCGCGGAGCGCGACGGAGAACCGCCGCCCTCGGCCCAGCTCCCAGAGCAGAAAGCCGAGGGTGCCGGAGAGACAGCCCTCGATCTTCTCCACCCGGTCGCCGGACTCGATGAGCTTGTAGTAAGTGTCGATCACCGGAAGCCCCGCACCCACCGTGGTCTCGTGCCGGATCCGCCGGCCGTAGGCGCGCGCCAGCTCGAACAGACGGTCGCTCTCTCCGGCGGGGCCCGCGAGCGGCAGCTTGTTCGACAGGACGAGATCCATGCCGGAGGCGAGCGCCTGTTCCAGCAGCTTGGTCGTGTGGGTCGCCGTCAGGTCCACGAGGATGGGCCGGCGGAGAGCGTGCCGTGAGATGAATGCGATCGCCTCTTCCGGCATTGCCGGCCGTCCGCCGGCCGCCGCCGCGAGCGGGTGGCCCCGCTCCTTGGCGGCGGCGAGCTCGACCAGCCGTCGGTCGCCAAGCCCGTGGTGCTCGAACACGAAGCCGCTTCGGTCGATGATCCCGACGATGCGCAGGGCGGGGCGCGGACGCCGGACCCGCGCTACCAGGCCGGCCAGCATGCGCCCGATCTGGCCGAAGCCGAGCAGGACGATCTCTACGCGCTCGGGCCGGCTGACCGTTCCACCGCCGATCCGGGAGAGCTGGAAGGCCGAGTGGATCCGGCGCTGCGCCTCGGGCGCCCGATCGCCGTCCACAACCACCGAAATGTTCAGCTCGCTCGATCCCTGGGCGATGGCCACCACGTTGATCCCGCCCGACGACAGGGCCGAGAACACGCCCGCGGCCACGCCCGGCGTGCCGGCCATCCCGAGCCCCACCACAGCCACCGTCGCGACGCCGTGGCGGACCTCGACGCCGTCAATCTCTCTGCGCTCGATCTCGTCACGGAACTCGTGCAACAGTGCCGTGCGTGCCTCCCGCGCGGCGGGGTCGGGTACGCTGAAGCAGATCGAGTGCTCCGACGACGCCTGGGAGATGAGCGAAACCGAAATGCGCCGCTGCTGGAGGGCGGCGAACGTCCGCGCCGCGATTCCCGGCACGCCGAGCATGCCGTTACCGGCCACGGTGACCAGTGCCTGATGCGTGGCCGCGGAAAGCGCCTTGACCGGCAGCTGCGCCGCGGCCACCCGCTCGGAGACCTCCGTGCCGGCCGACGCCGGGTCGGCAAAGGGGCGCACGTAGAGCGGAATCTTGCGGCCGGCGAGCGGGATCAGCGCGCGCGGGTGCAGCACCTTGGCCCCGTAGTACGCCAGCTCCGCGGCCTCCCGGGTGTGCAGTGCGGGAATCACCCGCGCGTCGGGGACGATCCGGGGGTCGGCCGTGAGCAACCCCGGCACGTCCTTCCAGAGGGAGACTCGGCTTGCGCCGAGGGCGCGGGCGATCAGGGTGGCGGTGAGATCGGAGCCGCCCCGCCCCAGCGTCGTGATGTCGTCCGCCGGGGAGGCGCCCAGGAATCCGGGCACCACCGGAATGATCCGCCGCGCGAGCAGCGGGCGAAGGACCCGCCGGGCGGCCCGGTCGGTCCGATCGTAGTCGGGCGAGGCATGCCCGTAGTGGGCATCGGTGCGCACGATTGCGGTGGCGTCCACGTACCGCGCGCGCAGCCCGCGCGCGAGCAGCGCCGCCGTCACGAGATGGGCGCTCAGCCGCTCACCGCGGGCCACGATGAAATCGCTCGTCCGCGGGCTCAGGTCCCGGAGCAGCCGGAGACCGGACGCCAGGGCCCCGAGCTCGTCGACCTGCCCGGCGATGTAGGCGAGGAGAGCGGTCCGCGCTCGGCCAGGGGGTACCACCGCCCGCGCCGCCCGCGCGTATTTCGCGCGCAGCGCGGCAATCAGCTCGGCAACGCGGGCTTCTTCTCCGCGGACGGCGTGGCTGGCCACGGCGAGCAGCGCGTCGGTTGCGCCGGCCATCGCGGAGACCACCACGACGGCCGGCTCGGGGCGGTGCTTCCGGACGATAGCCACGGCCTGGCCGATCGCGGCGGCGTCGGCCAGCGAGGCCCCGCCGAACTTGTGAACGTGCGGGGCCGGCTTCGGTAAAGGCATGGTGTGGCTGACGATATACTGCGCGACGCATAAAGTCCAATGAACGCGCGCTGCGTGCGGCGGGACTCGATCAGTGCATGCCGGAGCCGCCCGAGAGCTGCTTCACCAGCTCGCCGATGACGCCCTTGGCGTCGCCGAACAACATCCAGGTCTTGTCGGAGAAGTAGAGCTCGTTGTCGATGCCCGCGAAGCCCGGGTTCTTGCTGCGCTTGATCGCGAACACGGTGCGAGCCTTGTCCGCGTCGATGATGGGCATCCCGTAAATCGGACTGCTCTTGTCGTAGCGCGCCGCCGGGTTCACGACGTCGTTCGCGCCCACCACCAAAGCCACGTCCACCTGCGGCATGTCCGGATTGATCTCATCCATCTCCACCAGATCGGTGTACGGGATGTCGGCCTCCGCCAGCAACACATTCATATGGCCGGGCATCCGCCCGGCCACCGGGTGGATCGCGAACCTCACCGTGATGCCGCGCTTCTTGAGCTGGTCGTAGAGCTCCCGCACCTTGTGCTGCGCCTGGGCCACGGCCATGCCGTAGCCCGGGATGATCACCACCTGGCTCGCCTGCTCGAGCACCTGCGCGGCCCCCTCGATCGTCTCGGACCTGTAAACCTTCTGCTCCCCGCCCGCCTTCGTTTGCTGTACCTGGCCGAAGGCGCCGAACAGGACGTTCGTGAACGAGCGGTTCATCGCCTTGCACATGATGATCGCGAGGATGAGTCCGCTCGAGCCGTCCAGCGCGCCCGCCGTGATGAGGAGCTTGTTGTCCAGCACGAAGCCCATCGCGACAGCCGACAGGCCGGCGTACGCGTTCAGGATCGCGATCACGGTCGGCATGTCGGCCCCGCCGATCGGGATGATGAGCAGGACCCCGAACAGGAGCGCGAGTGCGATGACCACCGGGAAGAGGTGCGGCGCCCAGTCCGCGGTCGGGTGCAGCACGAGCGCGGTCCCCACGCCGGCAGCCACCAGCAGGAGCGCGAGGTTGGCCAGGTTCTGGAGCGGGTAGGTGACCGGGCGCTGGGGAATCCACTTGACCTCCTGAAGCTTGCCGGCCGCCATGAGACTGCCGGTGAACGTCAGGAAGCCGAGGAGGATCTCCGCGACGATCGCGACCATCCGAAACGCGGTGAGCGTGTCCGGACCCTCGCCCAGACCGAGGTAGTACTCGGCCGTCCCCACCAGGCCGGCCGCGAGGCCGCCGAAGGCGTGGGAGAGCGCGGTCCGCTGGGGCACCGCGGTGAGCGGGACCATCGCGAGCGGCACGCCGACGGCGAACCCGCCGACGATCGCGAGGGCGATCCAGCCGTGATGGATGACCGTCGGCTGCGCCCAGGTGACGATCACGGCGAGCGCCATCCCCGCGACGCCGGCGTACACGCCCCGGCGGGCGGTCTGGGGCGTGTTCATCCAGTGCAGCGCAAAGATGAACAGCGCCGTGGCGACGATGTACGCGGGGTGAACCAGCGTGGTCATCATGAATGACCGCCGTCGCCCGGCTTGCGGTCGGTCTTGAACATCTTGAGCATGCGGTCCGTGATCAGGAAGCCGCTCACGATGTTCGTCATCGACGCGAAGAGGGCGATCCCGCCCATGAGCCGGATGACCGGCGGGTAGTCGGCGCCGGTGACGATGATCGAGCCCACGACAGCGATCGCCGAGATCGCGTTCGTGATGGACATCAACGGCGTGTGCAGCAGCCGGGAGACCCGGCGGATCACGCCAAGCCCGATGAACGAGGCGAGCACGAACACGAAGAGCTGCGACCAGAACTCGGACGTCTCGGTCATGATCCGTTTGTCCCTTTCAGGCTCACGCGCCCACGGGCTGGAGCGCGTCCCGGGTCCGCGCGTGCCGCACTTCGCCGTCGTGCGTGATCAGCGCGCCGGCCTGGATGTCGTCGTTCAGGTCGAGCTGGAACGCCTTGTCCTTGGTGAACGCCTGCACGAAGGCCGTCAGATTGCGGGAGAAGAGCAGGCTGGCGTGGGCCGGCATGGTGGCCGCCAGGTTGAGCGGGGCCAGGATGGTGACGCCCCCGACGACCGTGGTCTCGCCGAGGCGTGAGAGCTCACAGTTGCCACCGCCGTCGGCGGCCAGGTCCACGATCACCGCGCCGGGCTTCATCGCCCGCACCATGTCGGCCGTGATGAGCTTCGGCGCGAAGATCCCGCCGATCAGCGCGGTCGTGACCACCACGTCCGACAGCGCGCACTGCTCCGCCAGCAGCTGGCGCTGCCGCTGGCGGTCTTCCTCCGACAGCTCCTTGGCGTAGCCGCCCCCGGCCACGGCACTCTCCGCCAGCTCGATGCCGACGTACTTCGCGCCGACGCTCTCGATCTGCTCCTTCACCTCGGGGCGCACGTCGGTGGCCGACACGTGGGCACCGAGCCGGCGCGCGGTCGCGATCGCCTGAAGCCCGGCCACCGCCGCGCCGACGACGAAGACCTTCGCCGGCGGCACCATGCCCGCGGCGGTCATCAGCATCGGGAAGTACTTGCCGAGCTGCGACGCGGCCAGCAGCACACCCTTGTAGCCCGCGATGTTGGCCATCGAGGAAAGCGTGTCCATGGACTGGGCGCGCGTGGTCCGCGGGATCGCGTCGGTCGAGAAGGCGGTGATCTTCGCCGCGGCGAGGGCGCGCACCGCGGCGAGATTGCGGAGCGGCATCAGCGACCCGACATAGATCGCTCCGGGTCGCATCCAGCCGGTCTCGTCCCGGCCGGAGTCAGCGAGCGCGGGGGCATTGACTTTGAGGACCAGGTCGGCCGATCCGAGCAACGCCGCCGGATCGGCCACGATGATGGCGCCGACGTCCTGGTAAGCGGGATCCGGGAATCCGGCGGCGGCACCGGCACCGGCTTCGATCGTGAGCTCGTACCCGGTCTGGCCCAGCTTCTTGCACGATTCAGGTACCAGTGCGACGCGCTGTTCGCGTGGCGCACTCTCCCTCGGCACTGCGATTCGCATCCGGGACTCCGGGTCTGCGGGAGAGGACGGGGAGTAATCTTCACCCGACTTGAACATGGTCAAGGCGAGTTCGATTCTTCGGCCCCTGGAGAGGCGGTCGCGCGCAGGCTAACGCCTGACGGCAGAGGGCGTTGCCAGCAGCGGCCCATGTGGAAAATTTGTGCAAATCCTCTGAGCGCAGCAGTTTACGCTAAGATATTGAATTTTAGCGGCTTAGCTATTATATTCACTGTCTGAATATGATGCGCCCCCTGCTTGGGATCCTTGCCGTTGGGTCCAGCCCCCACAGGAGGTTCCAAGAGTGAGTGTGAAGCCACGTGCCAAGCGGCGCCCGGTCCGGCCGGCCCAGATCGCTCGTGCAGTGGATGAAGGCAGGGAAAGTC
>JBGPPG010000072.1:0-16720 GCA_041488455.1 Gemmatimonadota bacterium | reverse complement strand
GCGGCGGCGCTTGCGGTCGAGACCGCGACCGGCGCGTGGCCGCCCGGGTCGGTAAGCTGGCCGGACCCGCGAGAGCCGGTAAGCACGGAGGAGGGTTTGCGCTGATGCGCTGGGTCGGGCGGGTTGTCGGTCTCGGGGTCGCCGTCCTCGTGGCGGCGGTGCTCGTGCTCACCTACCGCGATCATCAAGCGCGCCTCGCGGCTCAGGCGAGCCGGGCGGAGCCGGTGGTGGCGGCGAGCCGGGTCAAGGAGATCGGCGGAGCAACCATGGTCGTGCTGGACAGCACCGACCTCGAGCGCCTCGGGCTCGCCACCGCCGTGCTCAAGCCCGGTGCGGGTGCGCCGGTCCGGCGCCTCGCCGCGGAGCTGGTGGCCGAGCCCGATCGGATCACCGCCGTGCGCGCGCCGTTGGCGGGTCGCCTCGCGCTCCCCGACGGCGTGCGCTGGCCGGCGTTCGGCGACCGGGTCGCGGCCGGCAGCGTCATCGCGCAGGTGTCGGATGCAAAGCCGCTTGCGGTCGCCCGGGCCGGGATCGTAAGCCAGGTCGGGGCGCAGCCCGGTGAGATGGTGCAGCCGGGCCAGCTGCTGATCGAGGTCACCAACTACGACGAGCCGCTGGTCCGCGTGGCGTGGCCGGCCGACGTCCCCGGTCCGCCCACCGAGGTCGGCGTCTCGCTCGCGACCGAAGGCGCTCGCGGCATCCGCGCCCGGCTGGTCGGCTCGGCCCCGACGGCCGACCCGGTGACCCGCCTGCCCGCCTACCTGTACCGCGCCGAGCGCGACTGGCCCGGTGCGCGGCCCGGCGCCGCCGTCGTGGTCGCGGTCGCCGATCGAAGCGCCCCCGCACGCGGGGTCGTGGTGCCTGACCGCGCCGTCGTGCAATGGGAGGGTCTGGCCTGGGTCTTCGTCGAGCGCGGCTCGGGGCGGTTCGGCCGGGTCCGGGTCGCCACCGACCGGCCGGTCCCCGGCGGCTTCCTGGCGGAGGGCGAGCTCGCCGCCGGTGACACGGTCGTGGTGCAAGGCGCCGAGCAGCTGCTGTCGGAGGAGTTCCGGGCGCGGGTGACGGTGGGCGACGAGCCCGGCGAATAGCGCCGAATGCTCGGCGCACTCGTCCGGTTTTCGGTTCGGCACCGGGGCATCGTCATCGGTCTCGGGCTCGCGGTGGTGGTCTACGGCCTCCGCGTGCTCGCCGGGGCCAAGCTCGATGTCTTCCCCGAGTTCGCCCCGCCGCAGGTATCCATCCAGACCGAAGCCCCCGGGTTCTCGGCCGAGCAGGTCGAGATCCTCGTCACCAAGCCGATCGAGGACGCGATCAACGGCGTCACCGGCATCGCGGCCGTCCGCTCGCAGTCCATTCAGGGGCTCTCGGTCATCACCGCCATCCTGGCGGAAGGCACCGACATCTACCGCGCCCGCCAATCGCTCGCCGAGCGGCTTGGCGAGGCGCAGGGCCGCCTGCCACGGAGCGTCCCGCCGCCGGTGATCAGTCCGCTCACCTCCTCGTCCAGCACCGTTCTCGTCATCGGCATCACCTCCAGCACGCGGTCGCTCATGGAGCAGCGCACCTTCGTGGACTGGACGCTTCGACCGCGACTGCTCGCGACCCGCGGCGTGGCGAAGGTCGCCGTCTTCGGTGGAGAGGTGCGGCAGCTCCAGATCCAGCTCGCTCCGGAACGAATGCGGCTCTACCAGGTCGGGTTGCCCGAGGTCCTGTCTGCGGCGGGGCGGGCGACCGGCCTCCGCGGCGCCGGCGTGCTGGATACCCCGAACCAGCGCATCGTGGTCCACACCGAGGGCCAGCTGCTCACGCCCGAGGCCCTGGCCCAGTCCGTGGTGCGGGAGAAGGCGGGTGCCGTGCTTCGGCTGGGGGATCTCGGTCGCGTGACGGAGGCGCCGGAGCCGCAGTTCGGCGAGGGTGGCGTGAACGGCGAGCGGGGCCTGGTGATCGTGGTCTCCGGCCAGCTCGGGTCCAACACCAAGGTTGTCGCCGCCGCGGTCGAGGACGCGCTCCGGGCACTGCGCCCCGCGATCGACGCCGCGGGCCTGACGCTCCACCCGGAGCTGTTCCGCCCGGCGGAGTTCATCGACCTCGCCCTCCGCAACATCACCACCTCGCTGTTGCTCGGCGCCGCGCTCGTGGCCGTGGTTCTGTTCGTCTTTCTCGCGGACGTCGGCGCTGCCGCGATCTCGCTCACGGCGATTCCGCTCTCCCTGCTCGCGGCGATCATCGTGCTTGACCGATTCGGGTTTGGGATCAACACCCTCACCCTGGGCGGCCTCGCCATCGCGCTCGGCGAGGTGGTGGACGACGCGATCATCGACGTGGAGAACATCGCCCGGCGTCTTCGGGAGCACCGCGCGGCCGGGTCGCCTCGAAGCACCCGGGACGTCGTGCTCGAGGCCTCGCTCGAAGTGCGCGCCAGCGTGGTGTACGCCACGTTCGTCGTGGCGCTGGTGTTCCTGCCCGTCCTCGCGCTGTCGGGAGTGCAGGGCGCTCTGTTCCGGCCGCTCGGGCTCGCCTATATCCTGGCGACCGTCGCCTCGCTGGCCGTGGCCCTCACGATCACGCCGGCCCTTACGCTCACGCTGCTCGCCCGCCGCAACAGGGGGGAGCACGAGTCCCGGTTTCTCGCTTGGCTCAAGCGGGGCTACAGCCGGGCCCTCGAGTGGCTCTGCGACCGGCCGCTCGCCGTGGGCGGCGCCGCCCTCCTGACCTGCGTGGCGGCCGCGCTCACGTTGCCGTTTTTCGGGGCCACGTTTCTCCCCGAGTTCCGCGAAGGCCACTATCTCGTCCACATGTCCGCGGTGCCCGGCACCTCGCTCGCGGAGACGTTCCGGCTGGGGCAGCAGGTCACCGCGGCGCTCCGAAAGGACCCGCGCGTGCGCTCGGTGGCGCAGCGCATCGGGCGCGCGGAGCTGTCCGAGGACACCTGGGGGACCCACTACACCGAGTTCGAGGTGGACCTCGTCCCGCTCACGGGCGAGGCCGCCGTCACGGTGCAGGACGATCTGCGTCGCATCCTGGCCCGATTCCCCGGCGTAAACTTCGCCATCCGGGGCTTTCTGGCCGAGCGGATCGAGGAGACGCTCACCGGCTCGACCGCGGAGATCGTGGTCAAGGTGTTCGGCGACGATCTCGACAGCCTCGACCTCGCGGCCCGCAGGGTGGCCGAGCTGGTGCGGTCGGTGCCGGGCGCCTCGGACGTCCAGTACGACGCGCCCCCGGTGACGCCGGAGCTCGCCGTGCGCCTGCGCCCCGCCGACCTCGCGGCTACGGGGCTCGCGGCCGATGATGCCCTGGCTGCCGTCGAGGCTGCGACGCGCGGGGTGAAAGTGGCGCAGACGTTCGAGGGCAACCGGGCGACCGATGTCGTCGTGATCCTGGAGCCCGAAGCCCGCGCCCGGCCCGAAGATCTGCGCGGCCTGCCGGTCATGACCGCCGCCGGGCGGATGGTGACGCTGTCGGACGTGGCCGACGTCGCCCGGACCACGGGGCGCTTCATGATCTCGCATCAGGGTGCCCGCCGGGTCCAGACCGTGACGGCCGACGCGCGGGGAGACGAGGCCGGCTTTGCCGCGGGACTCCAGCAGCGTCTCTCCGCGACCCGGTTGCCGGTCGGGGTCTACGCCGAGCTGGGCGGAACGGCGGCGGCGCAGCGTGACGCCCAGCGGGAGTTGCTCCTGCACAGCCTGCTGGCAGGGGCGGGGATCGTGATGCTGCTGGCGCTGGCGTTCGGCGACACGAGCCGGCTCCTGCTGGTCCTGGCGAATCTTCCTTTCGCGCTGGTAGGCGGGGTGCTCGCCGTGTTCGCTACCGGAGGGCTGCTCTCGCTCGGCTCCCTCGTGGGCTTCGTGACCCTCTTCGGGATCGCCACCAGGAACGCGGTGATGCTCGTGTCGCACTACGATCATCTCGTGACGGTCGAGGGCGCCTCCTGGGGCCGGGCGACCGCGATTCGCGGGGCGCTCGAGCGCCTGGGCCCGATCCTCATGACCGCCCTCGTGACGGCGCTCGCGCTCGTTCCCCTCGCGGTCGGGAGCGGCGATCCCGGCCGGGAGATCGAGGGGCCGATGGCGATCGTCATCCTGGGGGGGTTGCTCACCTCCACGGTTCTGAGCCTGTTCGTCCTGCCTACGTTGGCGCTGCGCTGGGGGCGGTTCGACAGCCGCCGCCTGGCCGCCTAGCGCACCCGCGCCACCGCGAATCTCGGTATCACCGTAGGACTCACCGCCGCTCCCGCCATCCCGGTGAACGCGATCGCCACGGCCGGCCCGTTCGAGGCCTGGATCACCCGGAGGTGACGGCCCGATCCCGCCCGGAGCGTGCCGCTATGCGTGTAGCCCACCGTCGTCACGCTGTCGGGCTGAAGCGGATGGCTGCCCTGGGGGGCGAACGCGGCAGTCAGGTTCCAGCTCTTGAAGCGGAGCCGGGCCGTCGGCTCCGTGAAGCCCGACACGGAGGTGAGATAGTTCGCCAGCTGCCACTCGCTCACCAGGGTGGGGAAGTCCACCCCCGTCGTGACGGCCGCGTTGTGGTCGCCGACCAGCGTTGTGCCGCCCGGTGAATCGGCGCCGTCGAGCGCTCGGGTGAGGCTCCTGCCGAGGATCGAATCCGTCGCGAAGTGATCGGCGAGCCACCGGATGAACAGCCAGTTGGCCCCGTTGTCCGCCAGCGTCCCGTCCACGTCGCCCGGCTCGATCAGCGGGCTCAGCTCCAGCACGGCCTTGTTGAGGTACTGGAATGCGTTCGAGAGATCTCCGGACGGGTACTGGCTGAAGCAGGTGGCCGGCGCGCAGACCGAATCGGGGATCTCCCGCCCGCCCAGCTCCTCGGCGAGTCGCGACAGGCCCTCGTCCAGCCAGTTGTCCTCGGCCGCCCCGCCGCCGAGCACCACATGGCGCCCGTAGCTGATCATGTGCTGCAGCTCGTGCAGGAACGTCGGCCCGATCGAGCCGAGGACGAACGACCGGGGGATCGTGCATTGCATGCTGTTCGGGTCCGGGACCAGCCCATAGAAGATCTCGCCGTCGTTCGAGCCGGGACTCCCGGGGATCAGATCGTCGGGGAAGAAGAACCCGAGAATGACGCTGTGGGTCGTATTGCAGTTGCCGCTCAGCCGATTGACCGCCGGGCTCAGGAGAACCGCGACGGCGCCGTTCCCGTCCAGATCGGTCTCGTGGCCGAACGACATCGTGTCGATGGGGTAGACGAACCGGTCGAACAGCGAGCCCAGGCCGTCGAGGTCGGCTTGGGTGAACCCGCCCGCCGGCGCGGCCGCATCGAGGTACACCAGGCCGTGGGGCCCGGCGTGCTTGAGCGTCGCAATCACCGTCACGAAGGTGGCGCAGTTCTGGTCCCCACACACCTGAAAGCTCCGTTGGCTGCCGACCGGCGGAATCGCGGCCGCGACCGCCGGCAGCCGCGCGAGCGAGCGCTGGGCAGCGACGACGGCGCCGTGCGCGAGCGACCGGCCCCGGACCCTCAGCATGTCATGGAAGCGGGTTGCCGGCGACGTGCCGGCCGAGGCCACGCTGGCGGCCGGCAGCGCCGCTCGTGCGGCCATGAGCCCGGCCCCCGGCTGGGCCGCGAGCACGTACGGCGTGCTCACGCCAGCCTGCGTCACCTGGCCCGTGGTGGAGAGCGCGACCACGAGGTACTCGGCCGCGGCCGCGCCCGCCGCTGGCAGCACCAGGCATCCGCCGCTCGTGGCGGGATCAAATACTACGTGGGCCCCGGGCGCGAGCTGCGTCGGGGCGGTGCCGGCACAGTTGAGCGCCCCGGGCGCCTGCACCGGCCCGGTCGAGTCGCCGCCGCACGCCCCGAGCAGGCAGGCGACGACGGCGACTCTCGGGTTTCGCATGATCACAACCCCACGTTGAGCCGGACCTGGAACGTCCGCGGCCGGCCGAACGACGCGCCGCTAAAGAATGCGCCCTTCAACGCATACTTGTGGTCGAGGAGGTTGTCCACGAAGACCTGCGGCCTGAGGATCACGCCGCCGACCGCGAAGGTGTAACCGGCGCTCGCATTGAGGATGAAGTTGGGATCTACCTTGAATGCCTTATTGAAGTCGAAGAGCCCGGTGCCGTTCGGCACCGTCGCCGGGGCCGTCGGATCAAACAGCGGCAGGCCGGGCGCGTTGGGCGTCACGCCGTTGGTGAGGCCGCTTCCGTAAATCCCCGTTGCCGTGAGGAGAAGGCCGTGGGCGCCGTAGACGATCCCGGCCGTGCCCGAGAGGCGCTGGTCGTGATCCAGGTCGAAGGGCTGCGCCGGCGGGGTCGTGGTGAAGAAGCCGCCGGTCACAGCCCCGAACCCGTAAGCGTGTATGAGCGCCAGGTTGACAAAGCCCGTGAGTGGGCCGGGCGGCCGGATCTCGATCACCGTTTCGAGCCCTGTGACCCGCACCTGTTCGACGTTGACGTCGGTCGTGATCGCGGTACCGGGGATCTGGGTGTCGTCGATGCCCGGCGAGCTCCGCTTGTGATACGCCGACAGCTTCGTCACGATACCGAAGGGGAATCGATGCGTGAGCCCGATTTCGAAGAAGTGATCCCGCTCGGCCGTGGTCGGCTCGGTCGCGACCCCGCCTGTGCCGGCGGCGGTGATCGCTCGCAGATCTTCGGTATTGGTGGGCACAAATAGCCGTGCGTAGTACGCCCAGATGGTGGTGGCAGGATCCGGAAAGAACGAAAGCCGCACGCGGGGGCTGAACTGATGCTCGCTGACGTTCTGCGTCGGAGAGACGGGGTAGTTGTGGTTGTCGAATCGGATGCCGGTGCGGAGCTCCCATTTCTCCGAGGGCGCGATCTGCGTCTGGGCGTACACCGCGACGTCATTCCCGTTGAGGGGTGAATCCGAGGCGGGTCCGGGTGCGCCGCCCGCGGCGAACGACGAGAAGTTCTCGTGGCCCCGAACGAGACTGGACTGGGTGCCGATCTTGAACGAAAGTTGCTCCGATAAGCGCAGCAGATAGTCGAGTTTCACGCCGTAGAGGTCGAAGCTCCGGTCCTCATTGATGCTGTACAGCGTCGTATCGGGGGCGAACGCGAAGCTCGGCTCGTCGTTGACCCCGGGAGTGTAGCTAAGCGAGCCATGGCGGTAGAACGCCCCGGCGAAGAGCTCCGACCCCGCCGTGCGGCCGTTCGTCACCCGGTGACGCCAGCCCAGATTGACGAACCCGTTCACGTCCTGCTGCTGATCGTCTATGATCGCCCCGCTGGAATCGAACGGCGTCTGAAACCGGGACCGCGACCAGTTCAGGTCGAGATTCACCACGTCGTGGTCGCTCGGGGAGTACGTGGCTTTCCCGAACCCGAACAGATCGTTGCCGTGGTTAGCGTAGTTCCGGATCCCGGTGAGCTGGCCTTGCGCGTTGGTGTCGGCCACGACGGGCTCACGGCGCATGTCGGTGGCCTGGCGCGTGCCGGAGAAGAAGAGCCCGAACTTACCCGAGTTTCCGCTCAGGTTGACCGTCTGGCCGTTGCTCGTGAACGAGCCCGCGTAGCTTGACGCTTCGGCATGAAATGGCCCGGCTGGAATCCGGGTGGTGATATCGATGATCGCAGCGTTGCGAAGCCCGTACTCGGCGTCCCAGCCACCGGTCTGGAAGTTGATCTGGTTCACGATTGAGGGATCGAACAGCTCGTTCAGGCTGCCGGAGATCCCCGGGGGCACGGGGATCCCGTCCACGTAGTAGGTGTATTCCGCGTGCTGGCCGCGGATGTGGACCTCGCCGGTGGGCGCTCGCACGGCGCCGGCGATCGCCTGCTGGACGATCTGCGAGGTCGTGAGGGTGGGCGAGCCCTGAAACTCGTTCTGCTTGAAGACCTGGTTGCCGGTCCGCGTATCGACCGCCACGGGTGCCCCTGAGACCTCGATGGTCTGGAGCTCGACCGGCGCCGCGCTCAGTTGGAACACCACCTCGATCTCGCCACCGCGCTCGGCGACTTCGATCTGTTTGGCCTGGGGCCGAAACCCGATCATCCGGACCTCGAGCTGATAGGTCCCCGCCGACAGATCGTGGATCCGGTAGCGCCCGAAGGCGTCGGTGGAGGTCCGGGACACCACCTGGCCACTCCGTGAGACGAGTACGTCGGCGCCGGCGAGCGGCTTCCCGTTGGCGCTGTCCGAGACCGCGCCCGTGACGTCACCGGCCGCGAGGGCCAGCGCGAGCAATGCAGCGAGCATGAGCACTCCGCACGTTTGAGAGTGAACCGCCCCGGATCACCGGGGACGGTCCTGCCTGTCTCTGATTGAGTGAAGACGGATCAGGCGCTACGTGCGGGAGGTGCTCGGGAATGCTGAGGTGAGAAGAAGCTCGTTGCGCGGGGCGCCGGCGCCGGATACACCGGCGTGGCGACCGACAACCGCACCGGAACGACCGCGGGGCACGGGGCCGCCGACGCCGACGGCTGCACCCGGAGTATCCACCCTAGCGTGCATTGGTCGCTGTGGGTATGCCGGGTGCCTTTGGGCTCTAAGTGGGTGACCGGATGGTCGGGGTGGGCGGCATCGCGATGGTAGAGGAGCGCGTCGAGCACGGGCGCGCCCGACCCGCCGCCGAGCATACCGGCGATGAGCAGGAGCACACTGGCCCGGCCGAGCCATGATCTACGCATCGTGCGGAATATACGAAGCGGGCTCCGCAACGGGCAACGGGTCCGCGACGGCTACGTGCGGATGTCGCTCGGATCCATCCGCTCGAACGCCCGGCCCAGACGCCGCACCAGCAGGACCGCCTCGAGCACCAGGATCGGCAGCCCGACGAAGAACGCGGGCCAAAAGGCCCCGCGCTGCTGCGCGGGGGCGAGCGCCTTGTACGTGGCGATGAACGCCGCGGCCGGCGCGGCCAGGAGCACGCCGAGGAGGACGAGGAACACGGTCGTGGCGAGCAGCCGCTGCCCGAGCGCCTCGACCCCCTTCGCCGCCACGCCGATCCGGATCCAGCCCGGGAACAGCACCGCCGCGCCGTTGTGGATCAGCATCGCCATGAAATTGATCGGGGGCAGCAGCAGTGCCATCTGGCCGAGGAGGCGCCGGCGTCCGCGCGGCCCGAAGAAGAAGTGCACCGTGGGATCGTTGAAGTACGCGAGGTACGCCACGAGCGCCAATGCCAGCTCGAGCAGCGTGAGCGTCAGCGCCGACGCCGCGGTCTCGCTGGCGACGATCGCCCAGCCGCGCAAGGGATAGCTGCGGAGCAGCTCCGCGTGGGCCAGATCGCCGCGCAGATCGTTGCGGACCCACTGGGGGCCGAGCACGAGCGCGAACCCGAGCCAGGTGAGCGCGAGTGCGCCCGCCATCTGCGCCAGCGTGCTGGTGGGGTCGGCCGACTCCGCCGCGAGGATGCTTCCCCCCACGAAGAGTCCAACCCCGACGTTCAGCGCCCGTCGGCGCCGCAGCACGGCCGTGAGATTCTTCCAGAGCAGCGCGGTGGCGGGCCACCCGGTCGGCGCCAGCGGAAACAGCGGGGGGGACGGGGCATGGCCGCTCGATGGCGCCGGCGCGTCGGACGCGCGCGCCGCGTCGCGCCGGGCCCGGGCGAGCGACGCCTGCACGGCCGCTTCCTCGAAGGCCGTGTCGGACCGTATCACCCACACGTAGTGAAGCAGGAGCAGGCCGACGGCCGGCAGCATCGCGGCGCGCCACTCGGCGACCCCGGCCACCCCCAGCGGGCGGACCATCGCCTGGAACGGCCAGAGCACGACCCCGAGCAGGGGATGAGCCAGTGCCCGGATCACCGCGTCGCGGAGCACCGGCTCGTCCCCACCCAGGGCGGCGAGCACCGGCGGCAGCGTGTCGCGGGCGCCCCACAAGAGCATCACCGCCGCGGCGATCAAGGCGGCGATCGACAGCACCCGGCGCTGGAGCCCGAACCGCCCGTGTTCGGCCAGACTGGTGCGGACCAGCGCGGCGCCGAGACGGTGGAGCGACAGCGTCGTGATGAGGGTCCAGATGGCGACGGCGCGCAACAGCGGTGAGACGCCTGCGTAGCCCCGGCCCGCGAGCAGCGTCCAGATCACGACGTTCAGCAGGACCAGCGGCTGCGTTCGGAGCAGCTTGTAATGGACCAGCGTCCGGCGGGTGAGCGGGGCGGGGAAGAGGAACGTGACCTCGGCCGGCGAGAACGTGAGCGCTCGGCCGTCGCCACCCGAGATCCAGGCCCAGACCACGAGGCCCAGGGCGGCCAGCGTGCCGCCGGGGACCAGCCATTCCCCCGTCACCGCCGCCGTCGGCGCGCGGCGCTGCTGCGACACGATGAAGAAGAGCCAGCCGACCCCGAGGAGCAGCGCGAGCAGATAGCGGGGGCTCCGCAGCCTGGCGACCTGACCGACCGCCCGATTCGCCGCACTCCGCGCGGTGAGGTAGACCAGGGCGCCGGTCACGACGTAGCGTCGTCCCGGCCGATCAGGCGGAGGAACATCTCTTCCAGCGACCGGCCCGCGAGATCGGGCCGCGCGGCCACGATCTCCGCGATGCTCCCGAACGCAACCAGCCGCCCCTCGTGCAGAATGAGCACCCGCGCGCAGACCTCCTCGACCAAGTGGAGCAGGTGCGAGCTCAGGAGCACTGCCGATCCCAGCTCGGCCCGGCGGGCGATCGTCGCCTTCATGTTCCGGATGCCCACGGGATCGAGCCCCGTGAGCGGCTCGTCCAGCAGGAGCGCCTGCGGCTCGTGCAGCAGGCCGCACGCGATGGCCAGCTTCTGCCGCATCCCCCGCGACAGCTCGGCCGGCAGCGCCCGGCGCTTGGCGTCGAGCTCGAGCTCCGCGAGCAGGCCGGGGATCCGGGCCCCTGCGTCGGCCACGCCGTACATCCGACCCACGAAGCGGAGATGCTCCTCGACGGTGAGGTACTCGAACAGCCGCGGCTCGTCGGGGATGAAGGCGAGCTGCCGCTTGGCCGCGACCGGATCGTGCTCGAGGTCGTGCCCCGCCACCCGGATCGTCCCCTCGGTGGGCCGGACGATGCCGGCGATGCTCCGGAGTGTCGTCGTCTTGCCGGCGCCGTTGGGGCCTACGAGCCCGACCACCTCACCGCCCAGGACGGAAAAGGTCAGGCTCTGGACTGCCCGCAGGTCCCCGTACAGCTTTGAGAAAGACTCGACCTGGATCATTCGCCTCTCGATGCGGCACTACTGGATCAGAATCGCGCTGGGCGCGCTGGGCGTCTTCGCCGTGGGGATGGTGGTTGTCGCCATCATCCGGAGGATCGCGACCACTGTGAAGACCGTCGCGGAATCCAGCGACCCGATCACCATCCCGCTCGCCTTCGTCCCCTTCCGGCTCGACGGCGACCGGCTGGGGACGTTCGACCGTGCTGTCCTCATCCGCAAGTCACCCAAGAAGGTGACCGCCCTGGACCTGGGCGTGAAGCTCGGGGATTCGGCGAGCGTCAATCGCCTCGAGGACTGCGTGCTCCTGGCCAAGTTCGCCACCAAGTCGGCCGGCGGCGGTGCCGAGTTCAGCGACGCCGATTTCGCCTGCCTCCAGCCGGACTCGGCCGTCGCCCTCGGCGCCAGGCCGTTCGGCCACGTCTCTTTCGAGCCCGGGGGCCGCACTGTCGCGCTGTTCGTCCCGGCTGAGGTGGCGACCCATTTTCGCCGCGAGATGATCGGCAGCGACGCCGGCGACACCGCCGATTCGATCGCGGATGCCGCCGCCCGGATGGCGGACTCGATCAGCGACGCGGCGTCGCAGACCGCCGATTCCATCGCCGCGTTCCATGGGCACCAGGCCGACTCGGCGCGGGACTTGGCGCTCCGTCGCGCCGATTCAGTGCGCCGCGCGGCCGCGCGGTTGCGCGACTCGATCCGCGCCTCCCTCCACCGGCCTTGAGCCGATGCTCCTGGTTCTCGACAACTACGACAGCTTCACCTACAACCTGGTCCAGTACGCGGGCGAGCTGGGAGCGGATCCCATCGTCTATCGGAACGACGCGCTCTCGCCCGAACAGGCTCTCGCACTGGAGCCGGCCGCGATCATCGTGTCCCCCGGGCCCTGTACGCCTCGGGAGGCCGGCATCTCGGTTGCGCTGATCCGGGCCGCTGCCGGCCGGGTGCCCGTCCTCGGCGTCTGCCTCGGACACCAGGCGATCGGCGACGCGTTCGGGGGCGCGGTCGTGCGCGCCGACCGGATCATGCACGGAAAGACCACCGACGTTGTGCACGACGGGCAGGGCCTCTTCGCCGGGCTGCCGTCGCCGCTCTGCGCGATGCGCTACCACTCGCTGGTGGTTTCGGCCGACCGATTTCCCGCCGAGCTCGAGATCACCGCCTGGTCCGGCGACCGTCCTCCCAGGACCGAGATCATGGCCCTCCGGCACCGGGCGTTCCCGGTGTACGGTGTGCAATTCCACCCCGAGTCGATAGGCACGGTCCAGGGTAAAAGGATACTGGAGAATTTCCTGGAGCTGGCGGGGGTGGCAGCCGTAAGCCGTTGAGATGGTAGCCGTTAGCCGTTAGCCGTTAGCCAATGGGTAGTGGCTAACGGCTGAGGGCTCCCGCCACGGCACAACTTTTGACTCCAACAGCCCCGCCTGTTACCTTCGGTGATGCGAGTCGGTGGCGTCATTTCGGCAGGATCCGTTTCCCTTCTTAGCCTTGCGTGTCCACTGACCGGCGCCAGCCCGGTCCGCGCCCACAGGCCCTTTTCGTAACCGGGAGCCCCCATGCCGAGCGGTACCACCGCGACCAAGTACATCTTCGTGACCGGCGGCGTCGTCTCCTCCCTCGGGAAGGGGATCGCCGCCGCCTCGTTGGGACGCCTGCTCGTGGAGCGCGGCTTGAGCGTCACGATGCAGAAGTTCGATCCCTACATCAACGTGGATCCCGGGACGATGTCGCCGTTTCAGCACGGCGAAGTCTTCGTCACCGACGACGGCGCGGAAACGGACCTCGACCTCGGCCACTACGAACGCTTCATCGATCGCTCCCTCTCCCAGCAGAACAACATCACCACCGGCCGTATCTACCAGAGCGTGATCAACAAGGAGCGGCGCGGCGAGTACCTCGGCTCCACCGTCCAGGTCATTCCCCACATCACCGACGAGATCAAGAATGCCATCCGGCGCACCGCGCCGGGGCACGACGTCGTGATCACGGAGATCGGCGGGACGGTGGGTGACATCGAGTCGCTCCCGTTCCTGGAGGCGATCCGGCAGTTCCGCCAGGAGGTGGGACGCGACAACGCCCTGTTCATGCATCTGACGCTGGTGCCCTTCATCGCCGCGGCCGGGGAGCTCAAGACCAAGCCCACCCAGCATTCGGTGCGTGAGCTCATGCAGATCGGGATCCAGCCCGACATCCTGGTCTGCCGGAGCGAGCAGCCCATCTCCGCCGACATCAAGCGGAAGATCGCCCTGTTCTGCAACGTGGACTTCGAGTGTGTGGTCGAGAGTCCGGACGTCCGCTCCATCTACGAGATCCCGCTCCGCTTCCACGAGCAGGGGCTCGACCGGGTGGTCTGCGAGCGGTTGCGGCTCACCACCCCCGAGCCCGATCTCAAGCCCTGGAGGGCGATCGTGCAGCGGGTGCTCGACCCGGCGGCGCGGGTGCGGATCGCGGTGGTGGGCAAGTATACCGATCTGCATGACGCCTACAAGTCGGTGCAGGAGGCGCTGATCCACGGAGGGATCGCGCACGACGCCGGTGTGGAGATCCACTGGCTCTCGAGCGACCAGTTCACCGACCAGGAAGCGACCGGCCGCGTGCTCGGCGCCTATGACGGCCTGCTCATCCCGGGCGGCTTCGGGATCCGCGGGGTCGACGGCATGATCGAGGCGATCCGGTGGGCGCGCGAGCACGACCTGCCGTTCTTCGGGATCTGCCTGGGGCTCCAGATCGCCATCATCGAGTTCGCCCGGGATGTCTGCCGGCTGCCCGATTCCAACAGCACCGAGTTCGCCCCCGAGTGCGAGTCGCCGGTGATCTCGCTGATGCCCTCGCAGCGCGAGGTCTCCAACATGGGCGGCACCATGCGGCTCGGCGCCTACACGGCCAAGCTGCGCCCGGGCTCCAAGGTGGCGCAGGCGTACGGCGCCAACGAGATCAGCGAGCGGCACCGGCACCGGTGGGAAGTGAGCAACGCCTTCCGCGACGTGCTGGCGGAGTATGGGCTCCGCCTCTCGGGACAGTCACCGGACGGCGGGCTGGTCGAGACGATCGAGCTGCCCGACCACCCCTGGTTCATCGGGTGCCAGTTCCACCCGGAGCTCAAGTCCCGCCCCACCCGTCCGCACCCGCTGTTCGTGGCGTTCATCGGGGCCGCGCTCAAGCGCCGGCGCGGCGGGGCTCCGGCCGAAGCCAAGGAGCTCGCAGGCCTCGCGCGCTGATGGGCCCGGCGCGCCGGGCGGCCCGTCTCGGTCTCGGGCTCGCCTTCGCGGCGGGGGCGGTAGGGTGCGGGACCGGCGGTGCGCGGCCCACGGCGACCGTGCAGGCAGCCGACACGGCCGACCAGGTGATCGAGGGGTTCTCCCACTTCGTCACCGCGGACGGGATCCGCAAGAGCCGGGTCGAGGCGGACACCGCGTACTTCTTCGAGGGACCCCAGCTCGCGCTGCTGCGGCACCTCCGCGCAACGTTCTACGACCCCAAAGGCGCGGAGTCGTCCCGGCTCACCGCGGACCATGGGACCTACCGGTGGCAGGACGGCTCGATGGACGCGCAGGGCAACGTGGTCGTGGTCGCCACGGATGGACGTCGGCTCACGGCCGAGACGCTCAAGTTCGATCCAAAGAAGAACGAGATCTCGACCGACCAGAGCTTCCGCTTCGAGCACGACAACGAGTTCATCCAGGGGACCGGGTTCACCTCGGACCCGGACTTCAAGAACGTGGTGACCAATCGCCCGCACGGGATCGCGGGGAAGGGCGTGCTCCTGCCGGGCCAGAAATGAGATCCGTCGCCGGCGTCGTCGGACTGCTCGCCAGGCTGGCGCTCGTCTCGCCGCTGGCGGCGCAAAGCGGTGCCACCTCGGACCGCTGCACCCTCCAGATCGACAACGTCGATCGCCAGGGCATCGCGGTCGAGACGGGGGGCGAAACCAACTACTTCGCCGGCGGGAACGTCCGCTTGAGCTGCCGGGGCACCAAGATCACCATGCGGAGCGACAGCGTCGCCTCGTACGCGGGCGAGCGGGTCCAGTTCGCGGGCCACGTCCACTACCGCGACACGACGCTCACCATGGACACCGAGTTCGGCACCTACTACCGGGCCGCCGAGCGGTGGGAGGCCCGGGGCAACGTGAAGACCCGGAACCTCAAGACCGGCTCGACGCTCGCGGGACCGTCGCTGGATTACTTCCGGGCCGTGAAGGGGGTCCGGGACACGACCGAGATGTACGCCGTAGGCCGCCCCCGGATCGAGTACTTCGCCAAGGACTCGGCGGCCGACTCGACCGCCGCCCCGGGGGATTCGACGAGGCCCGCCCGCGAGCCGTACGTGATCGTGGCGGACCGGGTGCGCATCAAGGGCGACGAGCGGATCTGGGCCGGGGGAACGGTCACCATTGACCGGAGCGACTTCGCCGCCCGGGGCGACTCGCTCAGGCTCGACACCGGACCGGCCAACGACGGCACGCTTCTCGGCAAGCGGCCGACGATGCACGGGATCGGGTCCGACAGCTTCGATCTCGCGGGGCAGCGGCTCGACTTCCGGCTCAAGAACCGGGAGCTGGAGCATGTGATCGCGAAGGGCGATGCCAAGGCGGTGAACCAGGACTGGACGCTGGTGGCCGACACGATCGCCCACGATCTGGCCAAGCGGAAGCTGGAGCACACCGAAGCGTGGGGCGACAGTGTCAAGCCGCACGCGACCTCGGCCAAGTACGAGATCCGGGCCGACTCCCTGGCGCTCGATTCGCCCGGACAGCACCTGCGCGAGGCCCGCGCCTTCGGGAAAGCGTGGCTCGGCGGCGAGGTCGATTCGGTCACCAAGGAACGGGACTGGCTCACCGGCGACACGGTGATCGCCTCGTTCGAGCCCCGCGATTCGGCGGGGAGCACGAAGTCGGTGCTCACTCGCCTGGTGGCCCGGGGGTCGGCGCGGTCTTACCACCTCGACCCGGACGAGAAACACAAGGGCGGGCGGCCGTCGATCAACTACGCGCGGGGCAACGAAATCGTCATCACGATGAAGCGAGACGGCTCGGACAAGGTGGATCTGGTGGAAGTTCGCGGGGCTGCCGACGGCGTCCAGCTGGCGCCGTCCACCGAGAAGCCGAAGGCGAAAGCGCCGGGCGCGCCGTGACCCAGCCGCCCTGGCTCGCGCGACTCGACGCCACCGACGCCTCCCTGGCGCTGGCCCTGGCCGCGCTGGTTCGCGCCGCCGATACGGACGGGCGGGCAGCGCTCGCCGATGTGATGCTGGGATACCGCGAGGCATTCCTCCGGCTCTACCAGCCGGCGGATGGGCTGGGTGAGTCGGTCCGCGCCTACGTGACCGACTCCGTGCTTCCCCGGCTAGCGACCGGCGGCTGGGTCGAAGACGGGGCGGCCGAGCGCTGGGAGGTCGTGCGGGCGGCGGCGCCGTGGTGGTCCGATGCCGTGCGCGACCGCGAGGGCGCGGCCGCCGCGCTGGTCGCCACCGCGGAACGCGCCGGGCTTCCGGCGGCCGTCCCGCCGCCCCGGCCGGCGAGCGTGCTCGAAGGGAGCGAGCTCACCAAGAGCTATCGCGGTCGCCGCGTGGTGGACCGGGTCACGGTCCGGCTCTGTCAGGGCGAGATCG
>JBGPPG010000071.1:0-16880 GCA_041488455.1 Gemmatimonadota bacterium | reverse complement strand
TGGAGGCTCACGATCTGCTCCCAGGTGTCGTCGCGGCTGCCGTCGTCGGCAACGACGATCTCCCAGCTGGAAGAGACGGCGTCGAGGACTGGAACCAGCTCCGTGTACAGCTTGGGGAGGTTCCGGGACTCGTTGAACGCGGGCACCACCACCGACAGCTCGACTGAACTAGCGTCTGACTCGGTAGACGTAGCCATAGCTCGGTCCCACCCTCAGGGTGTCCAACAGCTCGAAGTCGGGCGTGCTACGCCCGTCGCCCAGCTGACGCAGAAGGTCGATGCGGTACTTCCGGAAGTAGTAGTCCGTCGGCTCCAGGTTTCCGTGCTGCGAGTTCCATACGACGTAGTCAGCGCCAAGGCGCCGGAGGTCCGCCGCCAGCTGGTCGGGGGACTGGGCGGCGAGCTCGCGGGTGTCCACCAGATCTGCCCTCGAGCGGGGTGCGGCGTAGGCCGCGACGACCCAGGGCTCCACCACGGCCATCCGCTCGTGCGGGCCCGTGTGCGCGGCGAACCACTCTCCGGCGCGGCGAAGCTCGCCCTTGACGTAGGCCACGGCCCGCAGCCTGGCGTTCACGGCCTGGAGATCCCGCTGCGCTGCCGCCGGCACCGCGGCAATCACGGCGGCGACGAGCACGGCGGCGGGAATGCTGCGGGGGCGGATCGTCGCAAGGATGGCGCCGATGGCCACGACCGACAGTGCCAGTGGCTCGGTGGGGATGGAGGCCCCGCGCCGGCGCGCCGACCACAGCAGAAGGGCGAGCGCCAGGACGACTCCAGCCCCGAGCGCCACACGGATCACCGTCGAGGAGCCCTGCGCGGTCGGGAAGGCCAGGGCGCTCCGTGCGAGGCGGACGATCTCCAGGATGGCCGCTACGACGGCGAGCTGGCACACCCAGACGATCATGAATGCGTGCTCGGCGGTCGGGCTGAAGAACACGAGGTTGAGCCCCAGCGTCAGCCCGAAGAAGGCGACGATGGGGAGGGCGTCCCGGGGGGAGGTACGCCAGAGGCGAATCAAGCCCCCGATGATCAGCGCCGCCAGCAGCACGAAGGCGAGGCCGAAAGCCCGCCCTTCCGGTGCCAGCCCCACCGATCCGAGGCAGGTGTGCGCAAGCACCCACAGGAAATCTCCCCCGGCCGCCGTCGTCGCCCCGCCGGAGTACTCGAAGTACGGGTTCAGATGGCCGGTGTCGAGGAAGTTGAGCCAGAGCCACACGACGAGCGGCAGGGACGCGGCAGCCGAGAGCGCAAAGGCCCGCCACCGCCGCGGCCCGTAGACCAGATCCCGAGCCAACAGCGCGGGGATGAGAAAGGCACCCTCCCAGCGGGTGAACGACGCCAGGGCTGCCGCGACATATCCCGCCACTGGTCCGCGCATCGCGAGATAGCATCCGAGGATCACCAGCGCGACGGTGGTGAGCTCCGCGCGCGGCTGCAGCGTCATGTGGAAGCCGAGCCCGTCCATCGCGAAGAGAAAGGCCACGACCCAGGCGGCCGAGCCGAGGAACCGCTGGGCGAGACGGTAGAGAAAGAAGGTCGCCAGCGCGAACACGGCGAGATTGACGCTCTCGGCGGCAAGCAGGACGGGGTCCCGGCCGTGAAACAGCGGGGCCAGGGCGCCCATCAGCAGAGAGTAGAGCGGAGGCCGCAGATAAAGCGGGGGGGCATGACCGTGGACCATCGCCATCCCCACCGCCCGCAGGTCCCAGAAGTCGGTGTCGGGAACCAGGAAGTAGTCGAAGCGTCGGAGTCGGAGGGCGAGCCCCAGCGTGATGATCGCCGCCGGCAGCAGCCAATCCCGCACCGTCGACGGAGGGCCGGCGCCGTCCGCCGGACCATTCGCATTGGTCATTCGCTTGCGCGCAACGCGGGGTGCGTTTGCGAGGGGTGTTGCCCCAGCCTAGGTTGGACGCGGATTGGCATTCCCATCCGAGTTCTCCTCCATCCGGCGGGCGAACGGTGAGACCAGGCAGCTACGTTTCGTTGTGTCTGCTGTCGCTCGTGGCCTGCACGGCGTACAAGCCTGCGGCGGGTCCCCGCCAGGACGCGTTCGAGAAGATCGACGTCCACACCCACTACTTCGCCCCGCGGGGGTATCTGGTGCCGTTGCTCGAGCGATGGCACGCGCGGGCGGTAATTCTCAATTATACCATGGGAGAGCCGGACAGCCTCGTGCGCCGCCGATGGGCGGACGTGGTCGCGCTCCAGCGCAGCACCCCCGACCGCTTCTGGATGGCCACGACGTTCGATCCCACGGCGATAGATCGGCCCGATTTCGCCGAGCGCACCATCGCGCAGCTGAAAGGCGATTTCGCCCAGGGCGCGGTCATGCTCAAGGTATGGAAGGACCTTGGCCTCGAAGTGCGGGACAGGACCGGCCGATTCGTGCAGATCGACGACCCGCGACTGCAGCCGATCTGGGACTATCTGTCGTTGCACCACATCCCCGTGCTGGCCCACACCGCCGATCCCCGCGACGGATGGCGGCCGCTCGATCCGCAGAGCGCGCACTATCAGTACTTCAGCACCAACCCCGAGCATTACCCGTACCTGCATCCGGAGGTGCCGCGCTGGGAGGACGTCATCGCCGCGCGTGATCGCTGGCTGGCCCGCAATCCCGGACTCACCGTCATCGGCGCTCACGTCGGCAGCATGGCTGACGATCTCGACGGCCTCGGCCAGCGGCTCGACTCCTTTCCCAATTTCAACGTGGACGTATCCGCGCGGCTCGGTGACCTGCAGCGAGTGCCCGTCGAGCGAGTCCGCCGGTTTTTCCTCACGTACCATGACCGGATTCTTTTCGGGACGGACCGCTCGACGTCGGATCCGGAGGCCAGTCTCGCTCCGGCCGCGGTGCAGCGCGAAGCGCAGGGCACGGAAGGCCAGTTCGCCGGCTGGTGGGCCTACGTGAGCGGTACGCTGCGCCTTCCCACTTCCGTGCTTAGGAAATTTTATGCTGGCAACGCGATTCGCCTGCTGCACCTGGAGTCACGGCAACCGGCCGCGGCGCACCCGACCTAACGACCCGCCCCAGCCACCGAGTCCAAACCCAGCGCCCAGCGAAGGTACGGAATCCAGCGTCCCGCCTGCGTCGCGGCATAGCGTGGCGCGAGATGTCCCTCGTCGCGAAAGACGACCATCCCTCCGCTCATGGCCCGGCAGGATCCGCCGGGGCAGAGCGGCGCGATCGTCGGGAAGATCCGCACGCGGGCGTCGTTGCCGGCGGCCTCCGCTTCGAGTCTAGTGTCACGGAGGGCGAGCGGCGTCGCTGCGGCGTACGTCGCATCACACGTGGGCGCCGTGTCCCAGAATGCACTGCGCGCCAGGCAATCCACGGGATCGAAGCCGAGGTGCGGCGACTTCTCCGTGATGATGATCTTCACGTTGGGCGGGATGCTCTTCAGCAGCCCGGCGACGCTCTGCTCCCACTCCTGGCTTTGCTGATCGGGCGTGAGCGTCCCGAGAATGCGCTGCTCGCCCCCCGTGGCGCTGGCCAGTACGAGCGCCGTGGCGTCGTACGCGGCCAGGGTGCTCACGAGCTTCCGCTCGTATCGCTCGCAGTCGACGTCCTCGCTCTCGTCCCCGCTCGCATCAGGCTCGTGCCACAGGCGGAGGGGCTGCGGCGGGCACGCCGGTCGTACGTGCGGCACCACCTTCACACCCAGAATCCGTCCCGCGGAATCGAGGGCTGGCAGCCACTGTGCCGCATGTGAGTCGCCCGCCACGACCAGTACCCGCCTGGACGATGTGTCGCCGAGGAAGCAGCCCTCGTTGTACGGACTGTTCGGGCATCGCGCCATGATGCCGTGCCCGTCAAGATCAGCCTGCACGTCGGCCAGCGCCCGGACTCGCGGGTTCTCGAACGCGACGTGCCGCAGTAGCCGGTTCGCCGCCAGCGCGCCGGCGACCACCCCGATCGCCCCGACGATGACCCCCCACGTGGGCACTCGGCCCAGCGGCGAGCCGTCCTTGCGGAAACGGATCGGGTCCTCGAGCCAGCGCTTGCTCGCCACTGCGGCGACGAGAGCCAGCGCGCTCGCGGCCAGCAGGTACCGCCGGTCGTCGGTGTGCGACCAGGCCTTCGCCGCAGCCACGAGCGGCCAGTGCCAGAGGTACCATCCGTACGAGTACCATCCGATCCACGCGAGGACACCCGCCACCGCCGCGGGCATGGGCAGACGCGAGCCCAAGCGGATCCCCTCGAGCAGCAGCGCCGTGCCGATGACCGGGGCAATGGTCTCCAGAAGGGGCTCGGCCGCGCGGAGCCCCGGAAAGAGGAGCATACCGACGAACGGTACGAGGCCGAGGGCGACGTAGAGGCGCCCCTTCCAGGGCGGCCCGGCGGTCGGTGCGGAGACGGCCCGGAGGCCGATGAGTCCGCCGGCGGCCAGCTCCCACAGACGAGCCGGGGTCAGGAAGAACACGTGCGGATTGCGGTGGTGGACGAGCGAGATCATGAGGACGAGCGAGAGAGTCCCCAGGCCCGCGATCATTGCTGCCAGCGTGCGCTGGCCGTTGAGGCGCAGGCGTCGCGCGAGCCAGGCGGCCCCGAGCAGGAGCAGCGGCCAGACGACGTAGAACTGCTCCTCCACTCCCAGGCTCCAGAGGTGGAGGTACGGACTCTCTTCGAGCGGCTGGTCGAAATAGCCGACGTCCCGCTGGGCGAAAGCGATGTTCGCCACGTACCCGGCTCCGGCAGCGGCGTCGCGCATGAGCCCCCGCCACTCCAGGGGCGACCACACGAGCATGCCCACGGCGACCGTGGCGACGACGACGAGCGCCAGCGCCGGCCAGAGCCGCCGTACCCGCTTGGCCTCGAAAGCCCGCCATCCGATCTTGCCCGTGTTCTCGAGCTCGACCGCGAGCAACCGCGTGATCAGGAATCCGGAGAGAACGAAGAAGACGTCGACTCCGATGAAGCCGCCGGAGCTCCAGGGGAGCTGCGCATGAAATGCCACGACGCCCAGCACCGCCAGGCCGCGCAGGACGTCGAGCTGGTCCAGGTAGAACCGGTCGTGTCCGGCCGGCCCCGGGACGCTCGGCGACGTCATGCCGAACCTCTAGCCGGCGCTCCAACCGGGGTAACGGCCTCGGACCTCAGCCAGCTCTCGCACCCGGCGCTCCGCCGTCCAGCCCAGCTCGGCGGCCATGAGATCCGCCGTCTGGGCCAACGCCTCGGCTCCCGGATTCCCGCCGGTGCCGAGATCGGTGCGTCGGAACACGCAGTCCGCAAGAGTGAGCGCCATCTCCTCTCTTACCGCATGGATCACTTCGGCCCGGATCGTGTCGGTCCCGGCGATCCGCTCACGCCCGGCCGGCATCGCGTCGGCCGCCCGCAGCACGGCTGGGTACGCGCTTCCATGGTTGTGGGCCAGATGAGGGGGGACCGGATCGTCCCCGGCCGCCCCGACCGCTATCTGCACATCCCGCACCAGCCCGGCGAAGCGGTCAAACCGGGCACCGTGGAGCGGCGTGTCCTCCGTTCGGCACACGGCCGGCGCCTTGCCCAGCTTTTGCACGGCGAGGTCAATCGCCTGCTCGGCCAGCCCCCGCGCAGTGGTAAACCGGATGCTGATCGCACTCACCAGGTTCTTGATCCCGTCGGCGGCCTCGTGATCGATGAGGTGAGACCGCTTGCCGAAGCTCAGGTCCACAGCTCCCGCGTCGTTCTGGCCGAAGGGCAGAAGGCCTGCGTACACCATGGTCACGTCGTCGAGCGTGACGCCGAACTCGGGGACGGCGGACCGGATCTCGTCCACGAAGTCCGCCACCTCGGCCTCCGTGACCTCAAGCGCGTAAGGATCGCCGGGCCAGACCCGGCTGTTGACGCCGATCAGCGTGCGGTCTCGCCACGGCACCAGGAACACGTGGCGGTTGCCCCGGCTCAGCACCGCGTCGGGATCCTTGTACTTGGTCTGCGCCGCCAAGGCGCGCCCGGTGACCAGCGGGCGTCCGATCACGACCGCCATGTCCCGGGAGAGGGGAATCCTCCGCTCGGGTCGCAGACCCTGATTCAGGTAGAGCTGCTCGGCGAACGGGCCCGACGCATTGACCACCACGCGGCCGCGAACATCGAAGTCCCCGCCGCCCGTCCGGTCGGTTACCCGGACGCCGGTGACGCGGTCCCCCTGGCGCAGCAGCCCGGTCACTTCGCAATGGTTCGCGGCCACGGCGCCCCGTTCTCCGGCGGAGCGGACGAACTCCCACACCAGGCGCGGCGGGTTGTACATCTGGCCGTCGCAGAACACGCCGGCGCCGACCGGGTTGGTCGAATCCAGGTGTGGGAACCACTCGAGCAGCTGTCGGCGGGAGACCAGGCGCCCGGCCGGTATGCGCCGCTCGGGGTCCGGGATGCCGCGGTTCCTGTCGGCGGTCACCGCGCTTAGCAACACGAAGGCCGCGCCCAGCGCTTCGCTTCCCTGCATCCAATGGCCGTAGGTCGGCACGACGAACGGCATCGGGTGCACCAGATGGGGGGCGATGCGGAGCAGGGCGGAGCGCTCGCGGCAGGACTCACGGACGCGCTTGAAGTCCAGATGCTGGAGGTAGCGGATCCCGCCATGCACCACCTTGAGCGACCAGGCCGAGGTTTCGGCGCAGAAGTCGGTCCGCTCGAGCAGGGCCACCGAGAGCCCCCGGAGCGCCCCGTCCCATGCAATCGCCGCCCCGGCCACTCCCCCGCCGATCACGACGACATCGAACTCCGTGTCCGCGAGGCGGCCGAGGTCACGCCGCATCGGCCGCCTTCGTCCCCCAGGCGACCATCATGTAACCGGGATTGAACGGGATGAGCTTGTCGAGCAGCGTCCAGCCGCGGAGCGCGGGATAGATGGCGGAGTACACCTTATACGCCGTGCCGACTTTGTTGAGCGCGTCGCCGGACATTGGAGCCGTGTCGCCGTGGAAGTCCTGCTGTCCGGGGTCCTTCGCCTTCATCGCCTTCCGGTGGTAGGCGTAGTTCAGCAGATCCTCGAGAAATTCGGTGAAGAACCGGCAGTAGTCGGCTGTGCCCGCGACGCGGATGCCGTGGCGCTCGAGCAGCGCGCGCGCGGCCGCGGGTGGATAGCCGTCGCGCGCATGTCCGAATCCCTCCTGATCCGCCGTGAACCCGAGCCGCCGCTTCACCGCGTACCCCAGCCGGCGCTTTTCCCCCTTGGGAGCCATGAGCAGGAAGTCGCCGCCGGGCTTGAGCACGCGTACCATCTCGCGGACGTACGGCTCGTCGTTCTCGATATGCTCGAGAAAGTTGATGGCGACCACGACGTCGAAGGCCCCGGTCTTGAACGGCACTTCGGTCTCGCCGGTCTGGACGACGCGGTCGCGGACCAGCTGGCGGGCCGACCGGACGTGGTCGCGCTCGAAGTCGCAGCTCACCCAGGTGCCGCCGCGCTGCCGGAGGAAATGGGACGTGAGCCCGGTGGCACACCCGAGCTCGAGGCAAAGGCGCCCCTGAACCGGGGGAAGGTGGCCGAGCAGCGCCCGCATCGTTTCTTTCTTCTTGAGCGAGCGGCGGTAGAGTTCGAGCTGCCAGGGCTGGCTCACGGCGTAACTCTCGATCGGATTGTCGGGAACAATAGTTGACACGCAGGAATTCTAAAGCGTCCCCACGACTTATAGTGCGCGCGCGACACATGTGGCGGCCGAGAGCAGGCCCCGAGGTGGCGCTGGCGGCGGGGAGGCGATGGCGGGCTTGAGGGTGCGGATTCCCCGGAGCGCTACGCCGCTCTCAGGTGGCAGCTGAGCTCGTAGCCGGGCCCTTGCTGGGCCACAAGTGCCGAGCGCTCCCGGACTGAGCCCGGCGCCACAGCACGCTCACCAGCGACTGCCGATCCGGCCCTGGCAGGCGCCGCAGGAGGTCCCCTGAGAGGCGCTGCAGCAACGGGGCGCGATCGCGCTGGCGCGTCGGGTGGTAGCCTCCCAGGAGCAGCGTCGCACCTGCCCGTTCGGCCAGCACCTCCGCCCTCTGGTTCCGCGCGTACCACGGGAAGCACAGGTGGCGGGCGGCGGCGTTGGGGCACTCGGTGCCGACTCGATTGATGGACGCGCGCATGTCGGCTTCCACCGCCTGATCCGCGGCCTGCCGGGTCTCGCGGGACCCGGCGCGCGGGACGAGTCTCAGGAGCTCGCGAACGCCCGACGGCCGCCGAAGCACGTCCTCACCTCGGTCACGAACGAAGAGTCGGCACCGCTCGATCGCGTCGAGGTCAGGATGAAATGCGCCCGACGCGGTGTATCGCGGACGGCCCCGGAAGATGGGCGTTCCAATGGCGGGGAGGTCGTCGCCGCGGACCCGTGGCACCGGCACATTGGCGGTGAAACTGGTGTCGGTTTCGGAATCGACAAAGCCCACGACATGCGGGGAAACGGGAACCTGGTGGTGGTACAGGCTGTGGGAGCCGACCTCGAGAGCCCCGCGCGCCACGGCAGCTCGCAATTCCGACCAGCCCGCGAATCCCCGGCTGCTGCTCTCGGGGACCATGGCGGTCACTACGAAGGCGATACCTCGGAAGCCGTAGCGCTCGAGGAGCGGAACCGCAACCCGTATGAGTGACTCGTCCCCGTCATCGAACGTCATCGCCACGGTTCGTCCGTCCGGCTCGACCTCTCCGCGCGCGTACGCCGCAAGCTCCTGGGCCCCCGCCGTGCGATAGCCGCCACGCTCCAGGTACCGGAGGTCCGCTTCGAAAGAGGGGTCCACCACGTGGTACACGAACACGGGGATCACGTCGGGGCGGTCGCCTGCGTAAATGAATCGAGGCAGGGCACGCGCGGCGAGCGCCGCGAACTGCGGAGCGGTCTTCTCGAATGAGCGGCGCAGCCGGGTCGAGTGCGCGATCATGCGTCCCAGCTCGGGTTCAGCCCAGACATCAATCCCTCGACACCACTGCCGCGCCCTGAGGCGACCAGAAGCGCCGGTCCGCCTTGCGGGCGGCGTGGCCGGCCTCCAGCACCGTCAGGGTCTCGCGGGCACAGCGCTCCCAGGTGAACTCGGCGGCTCGAGCCTTACCTTGGGCAATGAACGAGCTCCGACTCCCGTTCTCGGTCAGCACACGTGTCATGCCCTCGGCGATGTCCTCGATGTTCTCCGGGTCGACCAGAATCGCCGTTTGGCCGGCCACTTCCTTGCTGCCGTATCGATTCGACGTCACCACTCGGCACCCTACGGCCATTGCCTCGAGGATGGGGCCCGGACAGGCTTCGTAAAGCGACGGCATGGCCAAGGCCGTAGCAGCGGCATAGAACGCGGGCAGCTCGTCCTGGGCCACCCAGCCGGTCCATCGCACCCATTCGGCGATCCCGAGCTCCTCCGGCAGACGGCGCTCCGCCTCACAGAGAAACCGGTTATCTCCGCCAGCGACGACGAGATGGACTCCGTTGGCCGGGCCTACCCGCGCAAACGCTCGGACGAGCCGGGCGAAGTTCTTCGGCGGATAGAGCGAGCCGGCGAAGAGGAAGAAGCGTTCGGGCAGGGCGTACTTCTGACGGGCTTGCTCCACCGTCGCGGGGTCGACGGGCCTCCGGAACACATCGTCGACGCCGAGATACACTCGGTGTACCCGTTCCGGCGGGACACCCATGTACTCGATGACGTGCTGGCGAGTAGTCTCGGATACGGCGACAATGGCATCGGCTCTGGCCGCGTATCGGGGGAGGGCGAACCGGAAATTGAGCCAGTCGGCCCAAGGCAGGTCCCGGAGGTGAAAGGGTCGGTTGTAACCGTGGCAGACCCAGACGTTCGGGCAGGGTGCCGCAAGGGCCATCGAGTACTTTGGGTTGAACAGCACATCGATGCCCGTCTGCCGCGCCGCAAGGGGCACCGCCACCTGGTCCCACAGGATCCGGGAGCGCGTTGGCAGCGCCATTTCCGCAACCCGGGGGTGGCCACCGAAAGTGCCAAGGACTTCGGGGTCGTGGTAGAAGAAGACGTACTCGTGATCGTCCCGGGCCAGCAGGGCGTTGAGCAGGCGGCGGGTGTAGGCCTTTACCCCACCGGGATGCTGGTCCAGGTGTCGCAACATTACGCCAATGCGCACAGTGGTGGTTAGCGGCGGCGAACGGTGCCGGGGGCTGACGGAGTCGTCAACGCGCCCGTAAACGGACTGGGAAGGGAGTGGAGGCGGGCCGCGTGCCGCTCTCGCCCATTCGCCGAGCCGATGATGAACTGCGTTCCGCGCTTCGATCTATGAGCAGCCCGTGGCAGTTCTTCACGACTCGGGGACCTTGACTCCCACGCCGCGTAACGGCGATCCTCCGGGCTGAAGCCGAAGGCATTCGGGAGGTTCGGTAGAGGTCCTCGGGGCGACCGATGTTACAGCACGAACCGTGCCGTCGCTAGAGTGCAAGTTTCTGCAGGGGAAGGCGCCGGTGTTGGTATTCCGCCCCATCTCCAAGCGCAGGCGGCCAGCTCTGAGCCCACAACGCCAAGTCCAGGACAGCTTGTGAATTGTGGGACCAGGCACCCGCGATTGGAGCGCCCTTGAACTGGCGGAAGCCGGTCATTCTCTCCCTGCTGCGGGTCTCCGGCAGCGGCGTTCCCGGGGAGCTCTCCATGATCCGCGAGATCGAGCGATCCGCCGAGCGGATCGCCGAGACCCAGCGGGCGCGGCTGTTGGGGCTGCTGCGCCACGCCTGGGCGCAGGTCCACTACTACCACGACGTGCTCGAGTCGTGTGGCGCAGTACGCGACGGCCGGGTCGATCTCGACCGGTTCCCAGACATCCCGTTCCTGACGAAAGACATCATCCGGGCGGAAGGCGACCGGCTCCGCGCGAAAGCGCTCCCCAGGGGCCGCAAGGCGTTTTCGAACGCCTCCGGCGGCTCGACGGGCGAGCCCGTGCGGTTCTGGCAGGACAGCGGGTACTGGGATACCACGATCGCGGTCCGGACCTACCACTTCTCGACTGTCGGCAAACAGCTCGGCGAACGGGAAATGAAGATCTGGGGTAACGAACGGGACCTCTTCGAAGGGACGCTGGGCTGGAAGGCCACGCTTCAGAACTGGGCCTACAACCGCCGGTTCGAGCAATGCTGGCATCTGCCCGAGACCCAGATCCTGAAGATCCTGCGCGACATCGATCGCTGGAAGCCAAGCCTGCTCTGGTGCTACCGTGACGGGATCGACGCGGTGGCGAAATACGTGGTGGAGCATGGCCTGCGTCCGCACACGCCGGCCGCCGTCGTCCTGGGCGGCGCGACGGTCTACCCCTACATGGTCGAAGTGATCGAGGGGGCGTTTCGTGCCCCCGCGATCAGCGCCTACGGATCCCGCGAGGTGGGGGCGGTGGCCTGCCAGTGCCTCGAGCGGGCTGGCCACCACATCGCCACCCACGCCAACGTGGTCGAGACCATCGATGCAGCCGGGCGGACGGTGGTCGGCCAGGATGGCGAGCTCGTCATCACTCCCCTGAGCAACTACGCGATGCCGTTTCTACGGTATCGGATCGGTGATCGCGGGAAGCTCACGGACGGTCGCTGCCCCTGCGGCCGGGGGTTTCCCCTGCTCGAGTCGCTTTCCGGCCGGATGGTCGAAGTCCTCCTGAATGCCAAGGGCGAGCAGGTGGATCCGATCTACTTCATCCAGCTCCTGGCCGTGATCTTCAACCGCGGCTTCGTCCGGAAGTTCCAGGTGATGCAGGACGAGGACGGAGCCCTGACCCTGAACGTCGTGCTGGAAACCGGCGTCACGCGGGAGGCCGCCCAGCCCAACCTCGACGTAGTGGTGGACAAGATCCGTCTGGTAATGGGCGCCGGCTTTCCCATCGAGATCAGATTCGTCGACGACATCCCGCTGTCGGCGTCCGGAAAGTTTCCCTACGTGGTGCGGCGCGGCTCCCTTCACCCTCGCGCGCCGGCCTAGCGCTCTCACCCGTCGCGAAGGCGGCCAGCCAGATGATCGGCCAGGCGGAGCGCCAGAGCGGCGATCGTAAGCGAGGGCTGCATCGCCCCGCCGGTCACGAACACCTCCGACCCGCACACATACAGGTTCGGCGTCTCGTGGACCCTGAGGTCGGCGTCCACCACGCTCGTGGCCGGACTCCGGCCCATGCGACAGGCTCCCTGGTGATGCCGGGACCACGCCACCTCCAGCTCGTGGACGCCGCGGGCCTTCAGGCGCGGGAGCCAGTCGAGCAGGAGCCCGCGCGCGCGGTCGAGCAGTCGCCGGTCCTCCTCGGAGTAGTTCATGACCAGATGAGCGACCGGGTTTCCGAAGAGATCGGTCTGCGACCGGGAGAGCATCACCCGGTTCGCGGGCGAGATCTTCATTTCGATCCCGGCGCCGACGAACAACGGAGCACGCACGACGCGGCCAAGGCCATTCACGATCGTGCGTGGGAGGTTGGCGAGCCGGAAGGTCGCGATGTGGTTGGGCAACACCCACGCCTGGCGCATGACCGGGTACACGCTTCCGAGCCCCTCTCCCCGGAAGGCGCCGTAGTACTGGTGGGTCCGCGCGACCTTGTTGGTCGGCACGATCGTTCCCCAGGAATGGGGGATCGTGGCGGTGAAACTCACGTTGGGATGCTCGTTGAACCCCCGTCCGACCATGTCGTGCGCGTTCCCGACGCCGTTGGGGAACTGCTCCGACGCCGACAGCAACAGCATCCGCGGCGATTCGATGCCTCCGCAGGAGACCACGAAGCGCCGTGCCCGCGCGATTTTCATCGTGCCGTCGAACGCTTTGACCTCCGCGCCGGTGATCCTGCGGTCGGGGCCGGCGAGCAGCCGCGTCACGGTCACGCCCGTCACCAGAGCGCACCGCCCGGACGCAAAGAACGTCGGCAGGATCTCCTTCTGCACGTTGAAGATGCGAAGCGTCTTGGTCGGCGTGGCGGTGGCCGATTCCTCGAATTCCACGCCGAGGTTGCTACCGAGTTGCTTCAGAAACCAGATGTCGGGACTCGGCGGGAGTGGCAGCGGGCCCTTCCGTGGCGGGGAAAAGTCGGAGCGGGCTCCGCCGCGGACTCGCAGCAGTCGCTCGGCCTGGTCGTAGTAGGGATCGAGGTCCGCATAGGTGATCGGCCACGGGTTTTCGGGTGGCGTGTAGGGATGCGGCTCGAAGTCTGACGGATGGAACCGTTCACAGCGCCCGGTCCAGAAGTTCGAATTGCCGCCCACGAGCCGCGACGTGGTCCGCGAGCGCGGATAGTCGGTGTCTCCGGTGACCTCGTAGCGAGCGAGCGAGCGGATGCGCTGGTCGGCCAGCCAACCGATCAGGCCGCGGCCCGATTCGAGAATGAGTACCCGAGCCCCGCGGCTCGCCAGGGCGCTGCCGAGCAGGGTTCCGGCCGGACCGGATCCGACGATGCAGACGTCATAGGGCTCGGCCGCGTCGAGCGCCGCCAGGCCGGCGTGGTTCGTGTCCTCGGGCAATGCCGGGGCTCCTGCATCAAGGTTGGCGGTGGTCCTGGCTCCCGGTGTGGCAGGCGCGCCAGGAGGACGACTCATTCTTCTGCCAACGGACTCCCGAGAGCGTCGTCGGCTCGATTTGCGGCCGGCGCCTGCAGGCTTCGGGCCGCGAGCCAGGTCGAAGCGGCGGCCCGAAACAGCCACCCGATCCCGGCACCATAGACGAGCCCGGTGAGGCCCCCCGACCGAACTCCCAGCCAGGCGCCGCCGAGCCCCAGCGCAGCGGCGGCCCAGGCGATGGCCCCCAGGCCGGCGAGCGAGCGGGACGATCCAACGGCGTTCACTGTGGCGACCGCGAGTGAGCCGAGCGGTTTGAGCGTCCCCACCACGATCGCGGCCAGAATCAGCTGCGCCGGCAGCTCGTACCGGCCCGCGAGGAACAGGCGAAGCGCAATGGGGGCCAGCCACCAAACCGCCGCGGCCGAAAGCAGACACGCGCCGACCACGACCAGAGTCTCCTGACCGAGCACCCGCCTCCGCTCGACCGGGTCCCGGGCTGCGCGCAGGCTCGGGAGCAGGGCGAATCCGACCCCCTGGTTCAACATCTGAAACGGCGACCCCGCGAGCGTTGCGAGCACGCTGAAGGTCGCGAGCTCCGGCAGCCCCAGGACCCGCGGAATCACCAGCCGCTCCAGGGAGCCGAGCAGCATACTGGCGCCGACGACACCGACCACGGAGAAGGCTTCACCCCAGGGGAAGGGCGGATCGGGATAGCCGAGGTGAGGACGGTCCTGAAACACCTTCCACCAGCCGAAGGAAGTGAACGCCCAAAGGCTGGCTGAAAAGACTGCCGCCGGGACGAGGGCGCTCTCCGGCCGGAGGATCACCGCCGCAACCGCTGCGATGAGCACGGATCCATTGGTGCACTCGGACAGGAGCAGCGAAAGACCGTACCGCTGGCGGCTCTGGTAGTGTCCGACCGCGACGAGCTTGCACGCGCCGGCGATGGTGGCGAGCGCGGTGACCAGCAGCAATGAAAAGTTGAGCGGGTACAGAATGCCCGCTCCGATCGCCAGGCCAAGGCCGACCAGACCCGAGGTCAACAACGTGCGGCCGAGGAGTCGGCGTCCGGGATCGACCCGCTGACGATTCACGATGACCTGGGCGCCAGCCGGGCCCGTCAGGATGCCAATCATGATGATCGCGAGCACCAGCGCGAAACGGCCGTATTCCTCCTTGGGGAGCTCTCTTGCCAGCAGGAGGTTGGCGAGCGCAAAGCCGCCGCCGCCGAGCGTCAGCGCCACAGCGGCACGCAGGGCGGGAGATCTCCAGGCCGAGCGAACCACGCGGGCACCGGGCAAGAGCGAGACGGGCATTGTGTTCCAGTCGGAGAGGTGGTTTGATCTGGGCTGATGCATGCCGAGGGCTGAGTCGGCCGATCTTGGGCCGGCAGCGGCAGAACGAGCTCATGCGTAGCTCTGCGCGGGGGTCTCGCTGACGAGGCAGGGCCGGATGCCTGCCGGGCACGGGACTTGCCCTGTCAGAGCCGCTGCCTCTCAGTCAGTCCCCCGTCTTTGAAGCTGGGGTCCCCCAGAGCCACCGGGAGCGTAAGTCAATGTGTGGTATTTGCGGCATCGTGCAAACGGATCCCCGCGCGATGTGTGACTCGACTCAGTTCGACGCCATGCGGGACCGGCTGACACATCGCGGTCCGGACGACGCCGGCAGCCTGGTCGAGCCCGGCATCGCACTCGGCTCCCGTCGGCTCGCCATCCGGGACCTTTCCCCCCGCGGTCACATGCCAATGCGCACGCCGGACGGACGGTACTCCATCGTCTACAACGGCGAAGTTTACAACAGCAACGAGCTTCGCCGGGAACTCGAAGCGCGCGGCTGGTCGTTCAGCTCTACCAGCGACACGGAAGTCGTGCTCTACTTGTTTGCGGACTACGGCCCCGCGATGCTCGAGCGCCTGAACGGCATGTTCGCGATCGCCATATGGGATCACCGTGAGCGTACACTCTTTCTCGCTCGCGATCGTCTCGGGGTGAAGCCGCTCTACTATACCCGCGGCCGGAATACCCTCAGTTTCGCGTCCGAGCCGAAGGCCCTGTTTGCCGCGGGTCTGCGTCCAGCGATGAATCAGGCCTCCTGGGAAGAGCTCATGTGCTTTTCCTACGTGGCGGGCGAGAGCACGCCCTACGAGGGGGTGCTTCGCCTTCTACCGGGCCACTTCCTGCTCTGGCGCGACGGCGCGGTGACGATCACTCGCTGGTGGAACCTGGGCGAGCAGGCGGCAAAGCCAGCGGAGGCGGCGCCCGAAGAGTGGTTCCGGAGCACGTTCGACGATTCGGTCGGCCTCCGCCGGATCAGTGATGTGCCCATCGGCGTGCTGTTGAGCGGGGGGCTCGATTCGGCAAGTGTAGCGGCCTCCCTCGCCATTCAAGCCGGCACGGGTGTCGAGAGCTTCACAATGGGGTTCGCCGAGGCGGGATTCGATGAGCGTCCTCTCGCTCGAGAAGTCGTGAGACGGTGGGGTCTCACACCGCATGAGATGACGGTCAACCCGTCAGAGGTCGCCGACCTGATGCTCGAGGCCGTCCGGCTCAACGACGAGCCGATGGCCCACGGGCATGAGCCGCATATCCTGGCCATCTCGCGGCACGCAAAGCCCCGGGTGACTGTGCTGCTCTCCGGGGAGGGCGCGGACGAGGTTCTGGGCGGGTATCCGCGATACCGCCCTCTGCTGTACCCGGGCGTGCTCCGCGCGGGGCAGGGACTGGTCGGCCACGCCGCGCGCAGGCTCGTGGGGACGGGACGGCGGGCGAAGCTCTATCGGCTGCTCGGGCTGCCCACGCTCGACGCGGCGGTCCTGTTCAACGCGTCTGATGTGCTCCCGGCGCATCTCGGCGCACTGGGTTTGCCCGTAAGGGGCGAGTTCGGCTACCGGCGGGCCGTGCTCGACGAAGCTCGCCGGACCTATCCGAGATCGCCGGTCCGGCAGGCCATGTACCTGGATCAGCACACGTTTCTCTGCTACCTGCTCGATCGCAACGACAAGATGACGATGGGCGCGTCCATCGAGTGCCGCGTGCCGTTCCTGGACTACCGGCTCGTCGAAGGAGCCGCGCGCCTTCCGGACTCGGTCCTGTTTCGCCTGGGCAGGGGCAAGGCGCTGCAGCGAGCCGCCATCGGCGATCGCATTCCCCGCCCGCTGCTCCACGCGCGCAAGTGGGGCTTTGTCGTGCCGTGGGTGCGCTATCTCCGCGAGGTGCCTGCGCTCCGCGAGCAGGTGACGGCCCTTCCTCGAAGGGCGCCGGTCACCGACGGACCGTTCGACCGCCGGCAACTGGAGGGGATGGTGCAGCGGTTCCTCTCCGGCGACCCCCGGACGGAGCCGCTCGTCGTGAAGCTAGTGAAGGTGGCTCAGTGGCATGAGGCGTGTATCGCGCCCTTCACCGCGCGGCCATCGGCGCGAGCGTCGTGATCGCGTCCGCCGGGTCCCCGCTCCCATCCCCCTGCGCGATGAACTTC
>JBGPPG010000070.1:0-17015 GCA_041488455.1 Gemmatimonadota bacterium | reverse complement strand
TTCCGTCTCCTGCTCGAAGAAATGGCGCGGCTCGGGCAGGCGGCGGGCGCAGGCCTCGACGAGGGCTTCGTCGAGACCTGCATGGGAATGCTCGACGCCCTCGGCGCCACCGCATACTCGTCCCTCCACTTCGATCTGACCCACGGCAAGCGGCTGGAGCTCGAGGCGCTTCACGGCCACGCCATCAGGCTCGGGGAGCGCTACGGCATCCCCACGCCGACGCTCTTCGCCGTGTACGCAGCGCTCAGACCGTACCTCGACGGGCCGCCGGAGGCGATCAAGGCCTAGCGTCGGCATACTGCGAGGGTGTCCCCCGTCAGGCGCCCGCACCGCCCTCGCGCTGCTTGCGCAGGAACTCCTCGAGCTCCTGCATCAGCTTTTCCGAGTCGAGCTCTCCGCCGGGTAGCGGTTGCTGGTCGTCGCCAGCCGACGCGTCGTACTCCTGTTCCAGCTTCCTAACGTGCTCTCGGGTGGCGCGGTCGCGGGCCACCGCCTGATCGCACTGGGTGCGGAAGTCTGGGACGGCCTCGGCGAAGTGGGACATGTCAGGTCGTAGGTCGAGCAGGCGGGCCACGTAGATCACCAGGGTTTCGATTGCCGCCGGATTCTCGGAATCGGGTAGATAGTGCGGCGCTTGTCCCATGAAGCCGACATGCTGCATTCCCCGGCGCTCCGCCGCGTCCAGGACGACTGAGGAAATGCCGGTCGGGCCTTCGTAGGTCGGAGGGCGATAGACGCCCCACGCTTCGAGCAGCGACCGCGTGGTGGGATCGGTGCAGCGGGCCGTGACACGTACTGGCCGCGTATGAGGAGCGCTCGCCAAGAGCGCCCCGAGCGAGACGATCCGCCTCACCCCGCAGCGCTCGGCCACGCCGAGCAACGCCTTCGTGTAGGTTTGCCACCTCTGATGGGGCTCCGGGCCGCGAAAGAGGAGGAGGCCGTCCCGTCCATCTGGCTGCCACGCGAAGAACTCGCTTCGTGGCCAGTGGATGTCGCGCCCCCCGTCGGGCCTCAACCGCACCTCGGGCCGCTCCTGGGTGAACACGAAGAACTCTTCCGGGTTTATCCGCGCCAACCGCGCGGCCCTGAGGTCGCGGACCAGGTGGCGCAACGCGCCCGTGGCGGCCCGGCCGGCATCGATCCATCCCCCGAACGCCATGACCATCGTCGTCAAGTTGTCGGGCGGCTCGCGGTCGAACTCTACGTGGTCCATGCGCATCCTCTCGGCAGCATGATAGCGGGGCCGTGGAGGGCGCACAAGATCGTGCGCATCATCGGCGATCCTTGACCCCCACCGCGCTTCCGGTTAAGGTCGGCCTACTCGTTCCACGGTGTTGTCAGCCTGGCACCGGGGACGCTTCATGGCGAGTCGCCTCCGATTCGGGTAGCCGGGCGGGCGTTTCTGCGTGGGACGCGCGATTCTGCGAGGATTGTGGTGGCCGCCTCACCCTCACCTGCTCCCCAGTGCGGCAGCGAAGTCTCTCCTGGCAAGCGGTTCTGTCGCTCCTGCGGCGCGGCTCTGCCCGAGGGCTCGGCGCCAGCCGGCCCGGTTCCCGCCAGCTATACCCCGAAGCACCTCGCAGAGAAGATCCTCACGTCGAAGAGCCACGACGCACCTCGCGGCGCGCATGGAGCAGACCGCAATGCCGGGCTCCATCGGGTGAGGAGATCCCGCCTCACGTGAGGCACTCCTCTCACAGCCGGAGGCCCTCCTCTGCCACCGTCGGAGGGCAGCTTGCCGACAATGGCATCGCGGCCGGCTCGATAGCGTGCTGTTCAAGGGCGACGCCGCCGTCCTTCGCGCGCCGGAGAGCATGATTCCAGGGCTTTGGGGTGCTTTGGGGGCCACGGGCTCGGTCGCCAGGACAACCAGCGACCTTTGGGTGACGAGCCCTTCTCGACCTGGCACCACTCATGCTGATGGGACATGCCGGACTGCACGGGAGTGCGGGCCGCCACGCTTGACAATGCGGGACGGTGCGGCTATTCGGGAGGGGCAATGACACGTCGGACCATGATGCGCGTGATCGGGGGAGCGCTGTTGACGGCTCTGGTCGCGCTCACCCCGCTCGCCTACGCCACTCCGCCTGACCCGACGTGGGTGAGTGGCATCTTCGATGACGACGACAACGACAACGGCGTGTATTTCGTCACGTCAAGTACCGCCACGCTCGATCCCTTCCCGCTGTGCGGCTGGAGCCCCTTCCCCGCGTTCTGGCCGGCTCTAGCCCGAGAAGATCGGGAGCCCGCTCCCCCCCAGTACATCTCGACCGTAGACGCCCGAGCCCCCCCGATTTCCTGAGTCCTTCCGGGTGCGGTTGCGGCAGCCCGTCCGCTGCCATCCGCACCAAGGGCGATTCGCTCGAAGTGAATCGCCCGCCCGCCGAACGGTGGATGGTGTCATCCCTCCACGAGCTCTCCGAGGAGAGTCCCGGAGGGTGGGAACGCTATCCCGTACCGGCGCGACCCAGTTCGAGGCCCGGGAGGCAAACATGGAACAAGGTCCGGCCCACAGTGCTCCTCCATCCCACCGGCTTTCCCGTCCTGCCGGGCGGCTCAGGCCCGGATCCCCGGCACCTTCGCCCCCCGGAGTCCCTTGGTGGCACGGGCTCGCCGCCGCCGCGGACGGTGCGTTCGCGCTGATGAGCGACGGCCGGATCACGCTCTGGAACCCGGCCGCGGAGAGAATCACGGGCTACCGGGCCAGCGAAGTCCTTGGCCGGCGCTGCTGCGATGTGTTCGTGGCCCGCGACGCCAGGGGTGAGCGATTCTGCCCCGCGCTCTGCCGGTCGCCCCTCCTGAACAAGCGAGGAGAGCCGGTCGAGAGCTTCGATCTGCAGGTCAGCTCGAAAGGCGGTCGGCAGATCTGGCTCAACATGAGCACGGTCGTCCTTCCGGTCACGGACGCACACGGTCCCCGTTTCATTCGGATGTTCCGTGACGTCACCGCCGTAAAGGACGTGCTCGCACTGGTCCGGAACCGTCTCGCCGGCACCCCCGCCGATGACGACCGGCTCGGCCGCCTCACCCGGCGCGAAGCCGAGATCCTCCGGCTGATGGTCTCCGGCGCCACCAATCGCGCGCTGGCGGACCGCCTGCACGTCAGTCCCGCCACCATCCGCAATCACACCCATCACATCTTCGAAAAGCTCGGGGTGCCCAACCGACTGGCCGCCGTCGCGCTCGCTCTCGGCCAGTTCCTGGTCTAGCTCCATGCCGCGGCACACTGCCGCCGCCTAGAACACCCGTTCCATAGAATCGGAACAGCTGTTCCATAGTGCTCGATGTGTCGACGCCTCTAGCATGCTCGCCAACATGAGCGTGCCGAGCGCTACCCCGCACTGCAGCCCGTCCAGCTCTCCCGCCGACGCCACCAGTCCGCTCGCGCCGGCGACGAACCCGAGAGGAGGCACACCGTGAGGATCAAGGGATTCACCATCGCGATGCTAGTACCCGTCGTGTCGATCCTGATCGCGCTGGCCGCCGCGCCCCCGTTCGCGCCCACGCCCGCGAGCGCGACCCCCGGCTTTGCCCGGCAGACCGGCATCTCGTGCCAGGCCTGTCACACCGTCTTCCCGGAACTCACGCCGTTCGGCCGGAAGTTCAAGCTCAACGCCTACGTCTTCACCAACGTCAAGCAGATCGAGGCCACCGACGAGCAGAGCCAGCGAACGCTCTCCCTGAGCGATCTCCCACCCGTCTCCGTCATGCTGCAGGCCTCGAACACCACGCTGGGTCGTGGCGTCCCGGATGCCGGCGTCGCCGGCGACCTATCGAAGAAGAACGACACCCAATTCCCGCAGGCGCTCAGCCTCTTCTACACTGGCAAGATCTCGGACAACCTGGGTGCCTTCTTGCAATTGACCTGGGAGCCGAGCAGCAACGCAATCGGCATCGACAATTCCGACCTGCGCTTCGCCAACCACGCGAGCTTCGACTCGATCGGCATACCGGATTTCATCTACGGGCTCTCCCTGAACAACAATCCAACGTCGCAGGACGTCTGGAATAGCACGCCGGCCTGGGGCTATCCGTTCCTCACCAGCAGTGTCGGGGTACCCTCCGTCACCGCCGCGCTAATCGATGGTCAGCTCGCCCAGGAATCCGTAGGCCTCAGTGCCTATTTGTTTCTGTTCAATCATCTCTACGTGGAGTTCGGCGGCTACCGTTCGGCTCAGACCAGCTTCACCAACACGACGACCGGCGGCCCCGGCCCGCTCGATAGCACCGCGCCCCAGGCGCGAATCGCCGGGGTGGCGGCGCCGTACTGGCGGCTCGCGTGGGAACAGGACTGGGACAATCATGCCCTCTCCTTCGGCACCTACGGGATCTCGACGAAGGTTCACCAGCCCGGCATCGGCGAGTCCGGGCCGACCAGTAGGTTCACCGATGTCGCGCTCGACGCCCAGTATCAGTACATCACCGACGCGCACATTGTCTCGGCCACCGCCACGTGGATCCACGAGTTCCGCAAGTTCAACAACGCTGGCCTGGCCGATCACGCGCACGACTGGCTCGACACCGCGCGGCTGACGGGCACCTACTTTTTCAAGCGGAAGATCGGCGGCTCCGTGCAGCTCTTCTCTACCACCGGCAGCCGCGACCGGACGCTCTACTGTAGCCCGGACACCTTCGCGACCGCGCCCTCACCTGCCTGCCCGGGAGCGGACACCGGGACACCCAGTCAGCTGCTCGGCAGCGCCAATGGAAAGCCGACGACGCAAGGCGCCGTCTTCGAGATCGACTATCTGCCCTGGCTCAACACGAAGATCGGGCTGCAATACACCGCGTACGATACATTCAACGGCCGGCGGCGCAACTACGACGGCTTCGGCCGAAATGCCTCCCAGAACAACTTGCTCTACGTCTACATCTGGACGGCGTTCTAACGTCATCCGACGAGGAGAGAGCCGTGAAGGCGACTATCATGTACACCGTCGTGGGCGGACTCGTGCTCATGAGCGCGCTGGCGGAGGCGCAGGAGAAGAGCGCGGCCCCGGAGCTGGTGACGAGAGTATGCTCGACGTGCCACGGGCCGCGTGGCATCAGCATCTCGCCGATGTTCCCGAACCTTGCCGGACAGCAGGCCGTGTATCTCGAGACCCAGCTCAAGGCGTTCCGGGATCGGTCGCGAGCTGACCCGCACGCCCAGGCATTCATGTGGGGCATGGCAGCCCAGCTCACCGACAGTGCGATCACCGAGATCGCGGCGTACTACGCCGCTCAGCCGCCGGCGCCCGGTAAGCCGGCGGGGCGCGAGGAGATCGCCGCCGGCAAGAAGATCCACGAAGAGGGTATTCCCGCGCAACAGGTCCCCCCCTGCCAAAGCTGCCACGGGGACAAGGCAGCCGGGAATGGCCCCTTCCCGCGGCTCGCGGGTCAGCACCGCCCGTACCTCGAGAGGCAGCTCGCAGCCTTCATCTCGAACGCCCGCGCCAACGAGATCATGCATGCGAATGCGAAGGACCTGACCGCGCTTCAGATCAGCCAAATCGCCGCCTTCTTGAGCGCACAGTAATGAGGCTCCTCGTCGCAGCCGTGTTTCTCACGGTCGCCCTGGCGCCCCTGGGGAGCTCGGCGGCCACGTGTGGCTACAAGTCCGGTGAGACGGCCCGGGTCACCGGCACCTACGTGCCCAGTGGCCAGGTCTACGCGCGCGCCTTCATCTTCGCGCTCCAGATCGACTGCGGTGGCACCAAGGAGCTGGTGACAGTACAACAGTCCACCGGAAATCTCCGGGTATGCAAGCCGCCGGAGCGGGTCGAGGTGGTGGGCAAGCTGACCTGGAACAAGTTCCTCATCGATGGCCACTACGAGATCAACAACCCGTCGAGCGTCACCTGCCTTCCGGAGGCCCCGGTCGCGACGGCCGCCTCGCCGCCCCCGCCGATGCCGGCCAGCCCGCCGGCTCCGGCTTCCCAGTCGGCGCCGTCGGTCTCGGCGGTCCCCCCGCACGGAATCGGGGAGCAGGCGGCCACTCAAGCCGCACCGCTCGCCAAGACCGCGCCGGCCCCCGCGCCGGCGCGGACTCTCGGCCCGAGCGTCTGGATCGGACGTTACCAGGACAGCCGCGGAGCCGGCGACGTGACCTTCGTCCTGGTGCGCGGGACATCCACCGTCTCAGGGACCTGGAAGCTGCGGACGGGAGGCGGCGGGCCAATCACCGGCCTCGTCGACGAGACCGGCCGCCGAATGCAGCTCCGGATGGAAAATATCGCACCCGAATGCCCAGGCACCTTCGAGGGATCTGCGGAGATCGGCGACGCGTCGATGGTCGGCACCTATCGAGGCAAGGATTGCGAGGGCGCCGTGACCCAGGGGACACTGAATCTTCATCCGCAGTAGCCGCAACGATGAGGCCGAGATCACTCGACCTTCGAGAATGGCCGCTCCAGCCCATCCGGATCACGGTCTAGGCCGGAGTCGCGGTGGTGCGGTCCATGGCTCTGGGCGGCGGGCCTCCGTGACACAAGTAGAGCTGGCGCGCCGGTTGTGCGCGGCATATATTTCGTTCCGGATGGGAACGCGCCGCATCGACTCTACCCTCCCTCACGTGCCCAAGAAGATCGGCACCTTCTGGATCGAGCTGGCCAGACTCGTGACTCTCAAGAGCCGCCGAAGGGCTCCCAGTACCTGCAAGAAGGCCCTTCCCTAGAGCGCTCAGGCGACGTCACCGGCCATCTCCTCGCCATCAGCGGCACCGTAGAATTCGCCAGGAGCCAGGAAGCCTCGATGCCTCGCTCGTATCTCCACATTATGGTCGCGGTCATCCTCATGAGCCTGGGTGTCGCCGGCGGCTCGAGCGGGCAGGTGGACCCGCAGAACCCGCGGCCACCTGCCTCGATCTGGAGACAACCCCGGAACGCGCCCGCGCCCGCATCTCCCGGGGATGCCCCGGTCCCGCTCGAGACGACCGATCCCAGGTTTCTTGCGTACTTCAGCAAGGTGCGCGAGAGGATCAAGGCCACCTGGACCTATCCCAGCGCGGCGGGCCAGCGGGGAATCGAGGGCGAGGTCGTGGTCGAGTTCCGGATCGCCAAGGACGGGCACCTCGTATCCACTGATGTGTGGCGCTCGTCGGGCGCGGCCATCCTCGACGACTACTCGATCAGGGCCGTGCAAACAGCCGCACCCTTCCCGCCCCTGCCGGATGACGTAGCGACGGAGATCCTCACTATCCACAGCACCTTCCGCTACCTCGCTCCATCGGCGAAATGACACATCGGCCGCCGGACGAACGGCGTGGTGATCAGCGGCCCGTCATAACGACAGCTCCGCAGGCCGAAGTCGGTGCGTCTCTTTCGCACGGGACTTCGGGCCCTTCTTTGGCTCTCCTCGGGGACCACTTCCGCGTTAATCCCTGGGTAAAGCCTGGGTGCCGCACCTTCGCGCCTTGTGCGCGGTAGGATCCCAGCCACATCCCCGCGAGAGGAGCCAGGCATGCTCGACATTGCGCACCTGAGGGCGGACACGCCGGGCGTCGACGGTGTCCTTCACTTCAACAACGCCGGCGCGGCCCTGCCGCCCCGGCCGGTCCTCGACGCCGTGACCGGCCATCTGCATCGCGAGGCCGCCATCGGCGGCTACGAGGCGGCGGCCGAAGCGGCCGATCGCATCGCCGACGTCTACGACGCCGTCGCCGCGCTGATCGGCGCGCGTGCGGACGAGATCGCGTTCGTGGAGAACGCCACGCGCGCCTGGGACATGGCGTTCTACTCGGTTCCGTTCCGGGCGGGCGACCGCGTCGTCACCGCACGGGCGGAGTACCTGTCGAATTACCTCGCCTTCCTGCAGATGAAGGCGCGCACGGGGATCGAGATCGACGTGGTCGACAGCGACGCGTCCGGGCAGCTCGACCTCGCCGCGCTCGAGCGTGCGATCGGTCCCCGCACGAAGCTGATCGCGATCACGCACGTGCCCGGGAGAGGCGGGCTGGTCAATCCGGCGGCCGACGTCGGCCGCATCGCGGCGCGCCACCGCATCCTCTATCTGCTCGATGCCTGCCAGTCGGTCGGCCAGCTCGCGGTCGATGTGCGGCATATCGGCTGCCACATGCTCTCGGCCACCGGCCGCAAGTATCTGCGAGGGCCCCGCGGCACGGGCTTCCTCTACGTGCGGCGCGACACCATCGAGAGCCTCGAACCGCCGTTCATCGATCTCCACGCCGCCACCTGGATCGACGCCGACACCTACGTCGTCCGTGACGACGCGCGCCGGTTCGAGAGCTGGGAGCGATTCGTGGCCGGCCAGATCGGCCTGGGCGTCGCCGCCCGTTACGCGATGCGGGTGGGTATCGACGCGATCGAGGTGCGGGTCAAGGCGCTCGCTACGCGGCTGCGGCGTGAGCTCGCGACCCGACCCGGCGTGAGCGTGCACGATCGCGGAGTGGAGCAGTGCGGGATCGTTTCCTTTCTCAAGGACGGCGAAGCGCCGGCCATGACGCGCAACCGGCTGCGCGCCATGAACATGAACGTCCACGAGGCCCGCCTGTCGCGGCTCGATCCGCCCGCGCGGGGGACCGACGCGCTCGTCCGCGCCAGCGTGCACTACTACAACGACGAGTCCGAGGTGGAGCGCTTCGTTCGGGCCGTGGCGGGATAGTCTAACCCGATCGTGCGGGCCGGCGCAGCATCCAGAAGGCCCCGCACCCGACCGTGTAGGAGGCGATGGACAGCTGGAACGCGAGGCGGTAGCCGCCCGAGAGATCGAAGATCAGCCCGCTCGCCCAGGCACCGCCCCCCGCACCGAGGCCGGTGCCGATCGAGATCACGCCCAGGATGGCGCCGAGGTGCGGCCCCTGGAAGAGATCGGCGGTCTTGGCGGTGATCTGCGGACCGCGCGCGCCCCAGGTGAGCCCGAAGAAGCAGGCGTGCAGCCACAGCAGCGCGTGCTGGTCGGGGCTCGTGATGAAGAGCGCGCAGATCACGCCCACGATCGAGACCAGGTAGGCGAGGATCGCGGACACCTCGCGCCCGATGTAGTCCGAGATCGTCCCGGTGCCGATGGTCCCGGCCACCGCCAGCAGGCTCCCGGTGCCGAGCACGCTCGCCGCGTAGAGCGGGTCGAAGCCCACGTGGATCGCCCAGGCGAGCTGGTGCAGCGAGACCAGGAAACTCCCGAGGCCGGTGAGCAGGTACACCGCGAAGAGCAGCCAGAAGTGCGGCGTCCGCATCGCCGCGGCCACCGTCCAGGCCTGGACGGACGGGGCGGTCCGACGCGGTGGCGCTCCGGGCCCGGCGTCCGCCGCGGCGGGCTCGCGGGTCGGGAAGGCAAAAACGATCGGGATCACCGCGGCCGCCATCATCGCGGCGAGGGCCAGGTACGAGCGCCGCCAGCCGATCGAGGAGATCAGGAGCTGCACCGCCGGAGCGGACGTGGCCCGCCCGAAGCCGTTGGCGGACTGCACCATCGAGATCGCGAGCCCGCGTCGCCGCACGAACCAGCGAGAGAGGATCGGGACCGAGACCACGAGGCCGAGACAGTTCGACCCGAGCGTCATCACGAGGCCGTAGAGCAGGACGACCTGCCAGAGCGAGGACACCGCCGCGTTGGCCGCGAGCCCCCCCGCCAGCAGGATCGCGCCCGCGGTGACGAGCACCCGGGTCCCGAGGCGGTCCACGAGGGCACCGACGAGGGGCGAGCTGATCCCGATCACGAGCTGCGAGACCGAGTACGCCACCGAGGTCTCGGCCCGGCCCCACCCGAACTCTCCGAGGTAGGCCACGAGGAACACGGCGTAGGAGTGCATCAGGCCCTGCGCGATCGCGTAGCCGAAGAAGGCGCCCGCCACCACGGGCCAGCCGGTGAAGAGCCACCGCCGCACGGCGGCCAGTTTCTCACGGGGTGGGGCGCGTCGGGCCGTAAGTTCTCGCCACGATCGGGAACTCAGCGCCTGGCCCGGCGCGGGCCAGCGCCCCTGGCCCATGCGCGCAGGAGGGAACCCGCACCGAAGTTGCGCGACGGCACCGGTCGCTGTAACGTGCGCCCCTGGGAGGTGGAGGTGGCGCAACACTACTTCAGGTGCGGCGCCATAAGCCTGGAGGAGATGCGGTGAGCGACAACGTGAGCCCGGGTTTCGTGGAGGCGGTCGCCACCGCCTTCCTGCGACGGCGGCTGCACAGCCGCCGCCTGCGCGCCGCCGCCGTGCGCGGGCTCACCGGCATCTCGACCGGCGCCGGTGGCCGCCTGCAGATGGATTTCGACCACGCCGCGACCCCCTCGGCCCACGTCTCGCCGTGGCTCGCCGCACACGCCAGCGAGATCGAGGCCGCCCCCGCGCCTCCGGCGGATTCGCCCCGCGTGCCCTCGCTGTCCATCGTGGTCATGGTCGTCGGGTCGCGCGGCGACGTGCAGCCGTTCATCCCGATCGCCGGTCGGCTCGCCGAGCGCCACCGCGTCCGCGTCGCGACCCATCGCGAGTTCCGGCCCATGGTCGAGCAGGCCGGCCTGGAGTTCTACCCGCTCGGGGGCAATCCCCACCAGCTCATGGAGTACATCGTCAAGACCGGGGGCAGCATCCTGCCGACCCGCGTCGACCAGATCTGGGACGACGTGCCGAAGAAGCGGGCCATGATCGCCGAGATCCTGGAGTCGACCTGGCGCGCCTGCACGGAGGCGGACCCCGACCAGCCGGGGGCGCGGCCGTTCCGGGCCGACGTCATCGTGGCCAACCCGCCCAGCTACGGCCACATCCACTGCGCGGAGGCGCTGCACATCCCGCTGCACATGATCTTCACCATGCCGTGGACGGCCACCTGCGCCTTTCCCCACCCGTTCGCCCACATCGATCCCGGCGCCCACCGCCCGGTGGAGAGCTTCTTCTCCTACGGGATCGTCGACCTGCTGGTTTGGGCCGGCATCGGCGACCTGGTCGACGCCTTCCGCACGAAGACCCTCGGGCTACCGGCCGTGGCCCTCACCGATGGCGCGGCGCTGCTCGACGACCACGAGGTACCCTTCACCTACCTCTGGCCGGAGAGCCTGGTGCCCACGCCGCCGGAGTGGGGCCCCCACATCGAGCTCGCGAACTTCATCCAGTACGCGCAGGCCCAGACCTACGAGCCCCCGCCCGCGCTGCTCGACTTCCTGGCGGCCGGCGAAGCGCCGATCTACGTCGGGTTCGGGTCGGTCGTCGCCGAGGACCCCGCCGCGCTCACCCGCACGATCTTCAGGGCGCTGGACCGGGCGGGCGCGCGCGGCGTCGTCTCGCGCGGCTGGGCACACCTGGGCGGCGAGGCACCGCCTCCGAACGTGTACCTGATCGGCGACTGTCCACACGACTGGCTGTTCCCGCGCTGCCGCGCCGTCTGCCATCACGGCGGGGCCGGAACCACCGCCGCGGGCTTGCGCGCGGGGCTGCCGACGGTGGTCGTGCCCTTCTTCGGCGATCAGTTCTTCTGGGGACGGATCGTCGCGGATGCGGGCGCCGGGCCGGAGCCGATTCCGATCCGCCGGCTCGACATCGAGCACCTGACGGCGGCCTTCGACGCCTGCCGCCGGCCGCAGATCCGGGAGCGGGCGACCGAGCTCGGCGCCCTCCTGCGAGCGAGCGACGGCGCGCAGCTCGCCGCCCAGTCGGTCGAGCGTCATCTTCCGGCGCTCGCCATGTGCTGCTCGGCCGACCCGCGCCACCTGGCCGTCGTCTACTGCGACACGTGCGGTGTCCGCCTCTGCGAGGCCTGTCGTCGGGAGCTCCACTCGGGACACCTGGTCCACCCCTACCGCTACGTCGACTGGGGGGGGCGGTCGCCCCATGGGCTCTTTGCCGAGCTGGGGGAGCTGATGGGCGACGCCGCCCAGGCGCTCCAGGCGGGGCTGGCCGAGCTCCTGCCGAAAATGGGGGCCGGGCGCCAGGGGGTCCTCTTCAGCGACGGCGACGAGCCACCGCGTGCCGACCGCGGCGGGCCGGTTCGAAAGCTCCGCCGCTGGCTCGCCTCGCGGTAGAGGTCAGACGCTACCTTGGCTTGACCTTCGCTGCGCCACGGATCGCGCGAAACAGCCGCGCGGTCCGCCGCCGCGATCCGAGTGTCAAGGCGGTCACGGCAGTCGTCAGGGCGGCCAGCTCCCCGAAGACCAGGCCCCACCGCCGGGCCCGGTCGGCCCAGGCGCCGGTCCAGAGGGCGGGCGCGAGCGCCACGCAGAGGGAGAGCGCGACCCCCACGAAGTACTCCCGGGGCACGCCGAGCGTCCAGGCCTGGAACCACCAGACCTGGCCCTTGCGGAAGCGCGCCACGCCGAAATGCCGGTTGCATGCGAACCAGAGAAAGTCCCAGGTCACGGTCAGAAAGAAGAACATCGCGAGCAGGTCGGCCTCGCGCTCCCAGGAGCCGCCGTAGAACTGGGGAACGTGCAGAAAGAGGAGAATACACGTCACGAGGCAGACGTGGTATCCGGTCACCGGCTTCCCGAACGACCGGCGCACCGCGGGGCCGTCCCAGCGCCAGGTGGGTAACTTCTCGGCCCAGCCGTGGGGCCCTTCGATCTGGATCTCGAGGTGCGCCAGAATGAGCGCGATGAAGAAGAAGTAGGCTCCCAGCATCAGGGTCATCAGGTGCTCCGATCGGACCGAGCGTGCCTCCTGGGTGGGGGCTCGTCAAGCGCCGGGTTCGACGCGGCCGCGGCGTGGTTACGTGAGTCGCATGAGGATCTCGATGGCTCGCGGCGCGTCGGCTGGTCGTAGCCCGTGGCCCGGATGCGTCAGGACGAGTGCGGTGCGGAGCTCTCCCATGTCGATGTGATCGTCGATGATCACATAGCCACCCACCGTGTGCTCCGCGAGCCAGGCCGCGATCTCCTCTCCGCGGTCGGCGCCGGGGGCGACGGTCGGAGTCTTGTCGACGACGCGACCGATGAACCCTTCGGCTTCCAGCATCGCCTGCAGCTCGGCGACCGTCCGGCCATGCCGCCAGGTGGACGAGACCACGACTTCGGCGCGAGCGCTCGAGACGATCTCGTTCAACACCTCGATGCACGCAGGCTCGAGGTCCCCGTACCGGTCCCAGCGGCGGATCGGGGCCAGCACCCCGTCGATGTCGAGAAAGACCACCCGTCGCGTCATGTCTTCCGTGTTCACGCTCGAAGTGTACCCCCTATTGGCGATCGCCTCGGGCACGGGCCCCCGTCCCTGTGACATAATCGCCCGGACTCGGACGCCGGGCTCCAGGAGCCGATGCCACAGCGTCTCGGAGAGGTGAGCCATGAAATTCGGTCTCTACAGCTCGATCGCCAATCCGCCGCGGGGTGAGCAGCTCGATCGCTGCATCGACGAGGTCATCGCCGAGGCCCAGCTGGCCGAGGCCAGCGGTTTCGACTCCTGCTTCTTCGGCGAGCACCACCAGGACCACGACGGATTCCTGCCCTCGCCGCTGATCGTGGCCACCGCGGTGGCCGCACGCACGACGCGGCTACGCGTCGGCACCTCGGTGATCCTGCTGCCGCTCCATCACCCGGTGCACGTGGCCGAGGACGTCATCACCCTCGACCTCGTCTCCAAGGGGCGCGTCATCCTGGGGGTGGGCATCGGCTACCAGGCCGCCGACTTCCGCGCCTTCTCCGTCCCCATGGAGGATCGCGCCGGGCGGTTCGAGGAGAGCATCGAGATCCTGCGCCTGTGCTGGGCGGGCGAGCAGTTCTCGTTCCGGGGCAAGCACTACACGCTCGAGGATGTCCAGATCCGTCCACGCCCCTACCAGAAGTCGGGACCGCCGTTGTGGATCGGCGCCAGCATCGCCGCCGCCGCCCGCCGGGCCGGCCGGATCGCCGACGGCTTCGTCGGCACGCCCAGCACCAGCATGGCGAACGCGACGCATCTCGCCGATCTCTACAAGGAGGCGGCCCGAGAGGCGCGCCGGCCGGCCGAGGTCGTCCAGATGCGCGACGCCTGGGTCGCCCGGTCGCGCGCCGAGGCCGACGCCGTCTACGGCCCGCACGTGATGACCGCCTACCGCTATTACTGGGAGAATCGCCTGGCCGAGTTCCGCAATCTGTCCGCCGGCTCGGAGTTCACCCTGGACAATCTCGCCCCCGATCGCCTGATCCTGGGAGATCCCGAAACCTGCATCCGGGAATTCCAGCGCTGGCAGAAAGCGACCGACGCGAGCACGTTCTTGCTCCGACTACGCCACGCCCATTCGGGCGGGCCGCCCCACGACAAGATCATGGAGGCGATCAGGCTCTTCGGCGAGCGTGTCCTGCCGTACGTCTGACGTCTGAGCCAGCTCACCTGGGTGGCCCTACAACCCTCTCCGCTTCGCTTCGGCCTTCTCCAGCCAATAGCGCATGTCCATCTCGCGGTACATCGTCGTGGCCACCGTGAGGTGCTCCCTGGCCTCGTCGGGTCTTCCCGTGCGGCCGCTCAGCGTCCCGAGTCCCAGGTGACAGTGGGCGACCAGCGGCCGCATCTCGAGGCCCTCGGCGAGACCCATGGCCTCCCGGTACGCCGACTGCGCGGCTGGGATGTCCGGTTCCTCCGCGCTGCCGGTAATGTCCCCGAGCAGTCGTCGGGCATACGCTTGCGCGCCGGTCTCGCGCCGCTCCTCGGCGGTCTGCAGGGCTCGGCGGGCCGCGTCCAGGGCCGACTCCAGTCGGCCGGCGAGGAGATAGGCTTCTCCGAGCCAGACGAGCCGGAGCGCGTGGTTGGCCACGAGCCGCATCGCTGCGGCCTGCTCGACCGTCTGTTCCAACCCGGCAACCGCGCGGTCGAGCTGGCCCGCCAGGACGTATGCGGCCCCGAGTGGTCCAGCAATGAACGGGACCAGGAAGGGGATGTTCTCAAGCCGTGCGATAACCAGGCCCTGCTCCAGGACCGGGATCGCCAGGTCGGCTCGCCCCTGGATCACGTGGAGGATCCCGAGCCCGAAGGCAGACTGCACCCGGCTGTAGGTGTGGTCGGCGGACTCGACGATCCGCGCAGCCTCTTCGCTGACGACCATTCCCTCGGCAAACTCGCCCCGCTCGGCGAGGGACCAGGCCAGCCACGAGCGCGCCCAGACTGACGGAAGGGCCGCCATCCCGAAGTGCTCTTGGGCGATCTGCCCCTGGAGCGAGGCAACTGTCTGACGGAATAGCTCCACCGCCCGCCCGAAGTGGCCGAGCGCGTGGTGAGCCTGACCAAGGCGGCAGCCCGACACGATCCGCCTGGAGAAGTCCCCGAACGAGGCGGCGACCGCCATGTCGCGCTCGGCGAGCTTGACCGCCCCCTCGTGCTCGCCTGCCCACCACAGCTGGCCTGGGTTCTCCGGACCTCCACCCATCACCCGGTCGATCTCAGCCGGGGCGGCGACTTCACCGAGCTCTCTCAGGTATGTGAGCGCCTTGCTCCAGACCTCGCCTCGGAAGGCGTGGTGGACAAGCCGGTCGTGATACTCGGCTAGCCGATCGGGATAGAGCCGCTCGATCGCGTCGACAACACTCGCGTGCAGGGCGCGCCGCCGATCCCCGAGCAGGCTCGCATAGGCCACCTCGTGGGTGAGCGCGTGCTTGAACGTGTACTCGGCGTCGGGGAGAAATCGAGTCTCGTACAAGAATTCCGCCGACTGCAGCCGCCCGAGCGTTCCGACGAGGTCGTCCTCGGAGGCGCCGGTGATCGCCCGCAGCAGCGAGAACAGCACGTCGTTACCGATGACCGATGCCGTCTGGAGTATGGCCTTGTCCTCGGGCGGGAGGCGGTCAATCCGCGCCGCGAGGATGGCCTGGACTGTGGCCGGCACCTGGGCGACCTCGGCGACATGCAGCGCCTTCGTCAGCCGGTAGGTGCCCGGTTCGCCGTCCAGGACCCCCGTCTCCGCCAGCGCGCGCACGCTCTCCTCGAGGAAGAACGGGTTGCCCTGTGCTCGCTCGATCAGGGTGGACCTGAGAGGCGCCAGCGTCGGGTCGGTCCCGAGGAGGCTCGCGAGGAGCGACTCGGCAGTCTCCGACGCGAGCGGGTCAAGGCGGATCTGCTGGTAGTAGGTCTTACCGCCCCAGCCGTGTCGATACTCGGGCCGATAGTTGACCAGCAGGAGCAGTTGCTGCGACGGCACACTCTCGACGAGGTCGTCCAGCAGCGCCTGAGTGTCTCCGTCGACCCAGTGGAGATCCTCGAAGACGAGCAGCAAGGGCTGCACCTGGCTCTCGCGCAGCACCAAGCGCTTGAAGGCGTCGAGCACGTGTCGCCGGCGCTGGTCGGTGCCCAGACTCGTCCACGCGGCATCCTGCGCGGGAACGTCTAGCAAGCCCTCGAGGGTCGGGAGCGCGGGCCGCAGGCGCTCGTCGAGCGCGAGGAGCTTGCCGATAAGCTTCTCCCGGACGCGCCGGGGTTCGTCCCGGTCCTCGATCCCGAAGTAGCCCTTGAGAAGGTCGATGACAGGCAGGAAGGGGGACGCCTTGCCGTAGGAAACGGAGCTGGACTCGAGCACAAGCCAGCCCGCCGTCCGGTGCGAGTGGGCTAGCTCCCAGACAAGACGAGACTTGCCGACGCCGGGCTCGCCGACGAGCGCGACCACCTGGCCATGCGCACCGCCGGCCCGCTCGAGCGCGACGCGTAGCTGGTCCAGTTCCGTGTCGCGCCCGACGAGCCGCGTGAGACCCCGGCCAGCCGCGACCTGCAGGCGGGTCCGCGTGGACGCGGCGCCGGTGAGCTCGAACACCTCCACGGGCTCGCCGAGCCCCTTGACGGAGACGGGCCCGAGTGACGTCACCCGGACGTGTCCCTCGGCGAGCCGGAGGGTGGCCGGTGTCAAGAGGACAGACCCCGGCTTCGCCATCTGCTCCATTCTGGCGGCGAGGTGGGTTGTCTGACCCACGGCCGTGTAGTCCATGTGGAGATCGCTGCCGATCGCCCGCACCACTACCTCGCCGGAGTTGAGCCCGACGCGGATCTGAATAGGGACGCCGTGCGTGCGCTGCACCTCATCGCCATAGCGGCGCACACGTTCCTGCATGCGGAGGGCCGCGTAGCAGGCGCGCAGCGCGTGATCCTCATGGGCGAGGGGGGCCCCGAAGAGGGCCATGATCCCGTCGCCCATGACCTGGTTGAC
>JBGPPG010000069.1:0-17304 GCA_041488455.1 Gemmatimonadota bacterium | reverse complement strand
TTGGGTCCAGCCCCCACAGGAGGTTCCAAGAGTGAGTGTGAAGCCACGTGCCAAGCGGCGCCCGGTCCGGCCGGCCCAGATCGCTCGTGCAGTGGATGAAGGCAGGGAAAGTCTCGACCTCTACCTCGACGAAATCAGCCGGGTTCCCCTCCTCAGCCGCGAGGAGGAGATGGAGCTTGCCCGGAAGGCCTTCAAGGGGAGCGTCGTGGCACAGGAACGCTTGGCGCGGCACAACGTGCGGTTCGTCGTCTCCGTGGCCAAGAAGTTCCAGAACCGGGGCGTGCCGCTCGTCGATCTGATCGGCGAGGGCAACCTCGGACTCATGACGGCGGCCCGGAAGTTCGATCCGGATCGCGGCGTGAAGTTCATCTCGTACGCCGTCTGGTGGATCCGGCAGGCCGTGCAGGCGGCCATCGCGCGCCACGGCCGACCCGTCCGCGTCCCGCTCAACCGCACCGCGGATCTGAGCCGGCTCGGCCGCACCACCACGCTGCTCAAGGACCGGCTCGGTCGCATGCCCACCACCGAGGAGTTGGCGCGCGCCACCGGCCTCACGGTGGAGGCGGTGCGCTCGCTCAGCGCGCTCAACTCTGAGGCGGTGCGGCTCGACCATCCCACGCGGGACGGTGAGGGCAACGAGCGGATCGAGCGCTTCTCCTCCGGTGAGCAGGAAAGCACCGACACCTCGGCCCTGGCGAACAGTCAGACCCGGGACATCGAGACCGCGCTCGCCTCGCTCCCGCCGCGCGACGCCAAGGTGCTGCGCCTCTACTTCGGCCTGGACGACGGCAACAGCCGCACGCTCGAAGAAATCGGCCGGATGATGGGGGTCACCCGCGAGCGCATCCGCCAGCTCCGCGACCGGGCGCTGCTGCGGCTCCGCGAGGGCGAGACCGGCGACCGGCTGCGGGATCTCGTGGCGTAACCCGAGCACGCATCAGAGAACACCGAAGCCCTCCGCGCGAATCGGAGGGCTTCGTCGTTTCGCCACTCTTCACAACTGCAACTGCAAACCACGGAGGCACGGAGGCACAGAGACAACGCAGAGGAAAACAAACAACAAACAACAGATCTTTAGTACTCTGTGACCTCTCCGTGTCTCTGTGCCTCTGTGGTTTGCAGTTGCGGTTGCAATTGCAGTTGCTAGACCTTGAGACCCTCCCGGACGAACTGCCGCAGTACCCGCTGGAGAATCCCCCCGTGCCGGTAGTAGTCCAGCTCGACCGCTGAGTTGAGCCGCACGACCGCGCGGAAGGTGGTCTTCTTCCCCGCCTCGTCCGTCGCCGTCACCTGCACCCGCCCGCCGGGCGCGAGGCCCGTCGCGATGCCGGTGACGTCGAACGTCTCCCTGCCCGTGAGTCCGAGGGTCTTCCGGTCGCTGCCGGGCTCGTAAGCCAACGGCAGCACGCCCATCCCCACCAGATTGCTCCGGTGGATCCGCTCGTAGCTCTCGGCAATCACCGCCTTCACGCCGAGGAGCGAAGGACCCTTGGCGGCCCAGTCGCGGCTCGACCCGGTGCCGTACTCCTTGCCGGTGAGGATGACCAGCGGCGTGCCCGCCGCGATGTACCGTATGGCGGCGTCGTAGATCGAGATCACCTCACCCGTGGGAAAGTGCAGGGTCCAGTTCCCCTCCTTCTCCGGGACGAGTGCGTTCTTGATCCGCACGTTCCCGAAGGTGCCCCGCATCATCACTTCGTGATTCCCGCGCCGCGCGCCAAAGGTGTTCCAGTCGGGCTGCGCCACCCCGTGCTCCAGCAGGTATCGGGCGGCGGGCCCGTTCTTCGGGATCGAGCCGGCCGGCGAGATGTGGTCCGTCGTGACCGAATCACCCAGTACGGCGAGGACCCGCGCGCCGCCGATGTCTCTGAGCGGGGGCGGCTCCTGGGGCAGATTCTGGAAGAACGGCGGCTCCTGCACGTAGGTGCTCTTGTCGTCCCACGCGTATCGGCTGCCCGGAGGCACCGGGAGCGCCCGCCAAACCTCGTCCCCCTCGAAGACCGAGGCATATCGCTCGCGGAAGAGCTGGGGCTTGAGGGACGCAGCCATCGCGGCGGTGATCTCCTGGGGGCTCGGCCAGACGTCCCGGAGGAAGACCGGCTTGCCGTCCTTGCCCGTGCCGAGGGGATCGCGGTCGAGATCGATGTCCACCCGGCCGGCGAGGGCGAAGGCCACGACCAGCATCGGCGACGCGAGATAGTTCGCCCGGACCTGGGGATGGACGCGCGCCTCGAAGTTCCGGTTGCCGGAAAGGACCGCGGCGGTGACGAGCGCGTGCTCGTCGATGGCCTGCGCGATGGACTCAGGAAGCGGGCCGGAGTTACCGATGCACGTAGTGCAGCCGTAGCCGACCACGTTGAACCGGAGGCGCTCGAGGTACGGCAGCAGGCCCGAGCCGTTCAGGTACTCCGTGACCACCCGGGAGCCCGGCGCGAGGCTGCTCTTGACCCAGGGGCGCGTAGTGAGCCCTCGTTCGACGGCCTTTTTCGCCAGGAGCCCAGCGCCGATCATCACCGACGGATTCGAGGTGTTAGTGCAGCTCGTGATGGCGGCGATGACCACGGACCCGTCGTGCAGCTCGCAGGACTCGCCGTTCACGATCGGCCTGGCCACCGGAGGACTGTCGGCGACCGCGATGGCGCCGCCGCCGCCCTCGTTCACCCAGCGCGAGTAGTTGGCCTCCGCCACCTCATGTCGCGCCGCGGGCGCCGCCGGGGTGAGGAGCTCGGGCAGCGAAACCTGGAAGTTCCGCTTGAGGCTCGCGAGGGGCACCAGGTCCTGCGGCCGGCGCGGACCCGCGAGCGCGGGCACCACGGCGGAAAGGTCCAGCGCGATCGTCTCGGTGAAGACCGGGTCGGGTGTCTGGTCGGTGCGGAACAGCCCCTGCTCTTTGCAGTACCGCTCGACGCGCGCCACCACGGCCGGGTCGCGTCCCGTCCGCTCGAGGTAGCGCACGGTCTCCGCGTCCACGGGAAAGAAGCCCATCGTGGCCCCGTATTCCGGCGCCATGTTGGCGATCGTCGCCCGGTCCGCCAGGCCCAGCGCCGAAAGGCCGGGTCCGTAGAACTCGACGAACTTGTCGACGACCCCCTTCTTGCGCAGCATCTGCGTGACCATGAGCACGAGATCGGTCGCGGTCGTGCCGAGGGGCAGCTCACCCGTGAGCTTCATGCCGATCACGTCGGGGATCAGCATGAAGTACGGTTGACCGAGCATGACCGCTTCCGCTTCAATCCCGCCGACGCCCCAGCCCAGCACGCCGAGGCCGTTGATCATCGTGGTGTGGGAGTCGGTCCCGACCAGCGTGTCCGGGTAGGCGGTCAGCTCGCCGTACTGCGGGCGGAGCTGTACCACCTGGGCCAGGTACTCCAGGTTCACCTGATGGACGATCCCGGTGCCGGGCGGCACGACGCTGAAATTCCGGAATGCGCGCTGGGCGAATTTCAGGAGCTGGTACCGCTCCCGGTTGCGCTCGAACTCGAGGTCCACATTCCGCTGGAACGCGTCGCCGGTCCCGTAGTAGTCGACCTGCACCGAGTGGTCGATGACGAGGTCGCACGGCACGACCGGATTGATGACGTCGGGATCGCCCTTCATGCGGGCCATCGCGTCCCGCATCGCCACCAGATCGACCACGCACGGGACGCCGGTGAAATCCTGGAGGACCACGCGGGCGGGCATGAACGGGATCTCGCCGCGCTGGCCGCCGGCGGAGGCTCCTCCGGCGAGGGTGCGTACGTGGTCGTCGGTGACGAGGCCTCGTCCGGCGTGCCGGAGTGCGTTCTCCAGCAGTACCCGGATAGAGAAGGGCAGGCGGTCGAGGTCGACAAGCCGCTGGCGCGCCAGCTCGGGCAGACGATAGATCACGGCAGTCTCCGCGCCCAGCTTGAGGACGCCGCGAGTGCCGAAGGGATTGGGAGCGGTCATGGCTCGAGGTGAGTGGTCGGTCCGGGAATGTAATAGCCCGAGCGCTGATAGGTTACGTCCATGCCGCTGCCTCCGATGCCCTACGCGATCACCCGCGAGGCGACCGGCGTCCTCGTCGAATGGGACACCGCCGGCCATGCTTGGCTGTACCCTGCGCGCGAGCTTCGGCTCGCCTGCCCGTGCGCCGCATGCGTGGAGGAGATGACCGGGCGCCGCCTGCTCCAGCCCGATGCGATCCGCCCCGACATCCGACCGGAGTTGCTCTCCCTGGTGGGCGCGTACGGGCTCCGGATCCGCTGGAGCGACGGGCATGACACCGGGATCTACACCTTCGAGCTGCTGCGGGCGCTATGTCGTTGTCCCCGCTGCCGGCCCGCCGGGGCTGGTGAAGCCGTGCCGCCCTGAGTATCGTAGGCCGCTCCCCGCTACAGGTCCCTTCCCACGAGGTCGGCTGTGATCGTTGGCCGGCGCTACTGGATTCTGATCTGGTACGGGATCCTGCTCCTGGGCATCCTCGGCCTTCTTGCCTCGGTGCACTGGGGCCGCCGCACGCGTTGGAAGAACGTCGACGAAGTCCTGCGTGCCGGCGGCACCATCCTGGTATCGGTCGGGATGCTGGTGCTGCTGTACCCCCTGCCATGGTCCTACGCCGGGCTCCTGGGAGAGGCGCTGCTGGGCGTGGCGCTCGTGGCGTTCGTGGCCGCGTTCATTCTGGGACGCCGTGCCGAGCGCGAGCGCGAGCAGCGCAAGTCCGGTGAGGTGGTGCGCCGTCCCGAGTAGCCCGCTCTTGCGCCGGCCGGGTCAGCCCCCCACTGTACCAATGGGCCGCGGGGTTGCGGCGTCCGTGGCGGAAGCCTCGGCCGTCACCCCAGCGTCTTCCGCCGGGGCGACGCCGTTCCTTCCTGCGATTGGGGAGGGAAGGACATGGCTCGGTCGAACATCTCCACAGGCGACGAAGGCACCTTCGCGGGGGCGATCGGCGCCGGCTGTGTCGCGCTCTGGTTCTTCGTCATCGATCTCATTCAGGGTCACCCGCTTCGCACGCCCAGCGTTCTGGGCCAGGTGCTGCTCTTCGGCCGGGAACACCCCAATCTGGGGCAGGTCGAGTTCAGCGCCGTCGTCGCCTACACCGCGGTTCATCTCGCGGCGTTCCTGGCGTTCGGAATCGGGCTGGTGGCGCTCATCAAGTGGGCGGCACGGGAATCCGCCGTCCGCTACGCCGTGCTTCAGGTGTTTCTCGTCTTCGAGGTGCTCTTTTACGGGTTGCTCTCGCTCGTGTCCGAGACGACCCGCGAGCTGTTCCCGTTCTGGACGGTTCTCGGCGCAAACACGCTCGCGGCGGTCGCGATGGGGCTGTACCTCTGGCGCCAGCACCCGGAGTTCCGCCAGCTGCTTCGCGAGACACCGCTGGGCGCGGCGCCCAGATAAGACGGCGTGAGAGGTAAGAGGTGAGAGGGTCAAGAGCGCCCCTCTCACTTCTTACCTCTCACCCGTTTACCTTCCTCCCCGTCTCTCTCGCCGGCCGGGGTACGTGGGTCGCTTACGCACCGTCCTTGCCTGTCTCGCCAGCTCCGTCCTCGCCGCCGCACCCCGCCTCGCCGCGCAGCTCGAGCCGCCGTCCACCGGCGGCGCCGTCGCGGTCGACCACGAGCTCAGACTGCTCGGCCACTACAAGCGCGTGCTCGTAATCGGGGCGCATCCCGACGACGAGGATACCGAGCTTCTCACCGTCCTTGTGCGTGGCGAGGGCGCGGAGGCGGCCTATCTCTCGCTCAACCGGGGCGAGGGCGGCCAGAACGTCATCGGCCCCGAGCTGGGCGAGGCGCTCGGCCTGCTTCGCACCGAGGAGCTGCTCGCCGCACGGCGGCTGGACGGCGCGCGCCAGTTCTTCAGCCGTGCGTACGACTTCGGCTTCTCCAAGACGCAGGACGAGACTTGGACCCACTGGCCCCGCGACTCGGTGCTCAAGGACGTCGTGCGCATCGTGCGCCGGTTCCGGCCGCAGGTGGTCGTGTCGATCTTCAGCGGCACCCCCAGGGACGGGCACGGGCAACACCAGGCGGCGGGCTGGGCGGCGCAGGAGGCGTTCCGCATCGCGGGAGATGCGACCCGGTTCCCCGAGCTGGCACGCGAGGGGCTCAAGGCCTGGAGCCCGCTCAAGCTGTACCGCAGCACCCGCTTCGACAGCGCGGCCACGACGCTCGTGCTGGAAGGTGGCGTGCTCGACTCGGCGGTCGGCAAATCGTATCACCAGATCGCGATGGCGGGGCGGAGCCTGCACCGGTCCCAGGACATGGGGCAGCTCCAGCGCATCGGCCCGTCGATCGTCCGCCTCCGCCTGGTAGAGGATCGCACCGGCCGGGGCGGCGACGGTCTCTGGGCCGGGATCGACACCACCCTCGCGGGAATGGCTGCGGCCGCTGGGCCGGGAGCCGGCCCGCCCGCGCTGTGGGATTCTCTCGCGGCGGCGGTCGAGAGCTACCGACGGTCGCGGACGCCACCGCTCACCGCGACGCTCGACCGGTTCGCGTCGGCGTTGCCGCAGACCGGGGGAGAGGGCGCCGTGCGCGTCGGCGTCGCGACCGCGGAGCAGTGGGACCAGCTCACCCGGCTCCAGCGCGCGATCCAGCTCGCTTCCGGCGTCGTCTGTGACGCCGTGGCGGACGACCAGCGAGTCGTGCCCGGGCAGGTGCTGCACGTAGCGACCACCTGCTGGAACGCCGGATCCCGGGCGGTGACCGTTCCGCTGGTAGTGGTGCGGGGGAACGCGGCGTGGCCGTGGCTGCACCTCTCGCAGGACGGTGGGCCGATCGAGCCGGGCGCAGTCGCGAGCTGGACGTTCGACGTGGCTATTCCCGACAGTTCCGCGCCGACCCGACCCTATTTCCTCGACCGGCCGAGGAACGGTGATCTTTATACCTGGCCGGGCGGACCGGTGGACCTGCTTGGTGCCCCGTTCGACGACCCGCTCGTGACGGCCGAGTTCGGGGCCGACATCGAGCCGCGAGAGGTCTCGTTTCGTTATCGCGACCAAACCGCGGGCGAGGTCCGCCGGCCCATCACCGTCGTCCCCCGGATCGACGTCAAGGTCGATCCCGACACCCTCGTCTGGCCGGCGGCTGGACGGGTGAGCCGGCGGTTTACTGTCACACTGGCGCACGGCGCCCGCGACACGACGGCCGGCACAGTGCGGCTGGTGGCGCCCGCCGGCTGGGTCGTCGGCCCGCAGCAGTCGTTCACCTTCGGCCGCGAGGACGAGACGCGGTCGTTCGCCTTCGACGTCCGCCCGCCTGCCGTCGTCCACCCGGGTCCCGTGACGATCCGGGCGGAGGTCGAAGATCGGGGGGGGCGGCGGTATGAGACGGGTGTGTTCGTGGTGGACTACCCGCACATCCGTCCCCGGGCGTTCGCTCGGGCCGCGGCGGCCAGCGTGCGGGTGGCGCCGCTCACGCTGCCCCGGCTCGCCCGCGTCGGCTACGTCCGCGGTGCCGCCGACCGGGTGCCCGAGGCGCTCCGGAGCGTCGGGTTGTCCGTGACGCTGATCGATGCACCCATGCTCGAGCGCGGGGATCTCTCGCGCTTCGACGCGATCGTCATCGGAAGCCGAGCCTACGAGACCGAGCCCGCGCTCGTGAGCCACAACGGGCGGATACTCGACTACGCCCGGCGCGGCGGGCTCGTGCTGGTCCAATATCAGCAGTACGAGTTCTTCTCCCGGGGGTACGCGCCGTACCCGATGACCGTGGGCGGGCAGCCCCTCCGGCTCGAAGCCGTCACCCGGGGTGGGGGGATCGCCGGGGCGACAGCTTCGGTCGTGCGCGCGGCGCCGCCGGTGAGCCACGACCGCGTCACCGACGAGAACGCGCCGGTCCGGATACTCCAGCCGGCCAGCGCCGTGTTCCGGGTGCCGAACCGGATCGGCCCCGACGACTGGGCGGGCTGGATCCAGGAGCGGGGGCTCTACTTCGCCCACAGCTGGGATCGGGCATACGTCCCGCTGCTCGAGACCCACGACCCGGACGAGGGGCCGCTCGAAGGGGGGCTGCTCGTGGCTCGGGTGGGAAAGGGGACGTACGTGTACACCGGGCTGAGCTTCTTCCGCCAGCTGCCCGCGGGCGTTCCCGGGGCGTACAGGCTGTTCGCCAACCTGCTCGCGCTCGCGTCGCCGTCGCATTGACCGGCCCCGGAGCCTGGCGCCTTCCCGCCGCGCTCATCTTCCTGCTGGCGGCATGCGCCGCCGATCCCCGCACCCCGCTGCTCCTCTACTCTCCGCACGGGCGCGACCAGCTCACGTTGTTGGAGCGCGAATTCGAGCGGCGCCGGCCCGATGTCGACGTGCGCTGGCTCGACATGGGGAGCCAGGAGATCCTCGATCGCCTTCGCTTCGAGCGGGTCAACCCGCAGGCCGACGTCTGGTTCGGCGGGCCGACGACCCTCTTCGACCGCGGTGTGGACGATTCGCTGCTCGCGCCGTACCGCCCCGCGTGGGCGGACCACGTCGGCCCCCAAGGCGTGGGTCCCAACGACCTCTATTACCCGGCGTATCGCACCCCAGCGGTCATCGCGTTCAACAGCCGGGCGGTGAACAAGGATGATGCGCCGCGGGACTGGGACGATGTGCTGGCTCCCCGCTGGCACGACCAAGTGCTCATCCGCGATCCAATGGCGAGCGGAACGATGCGCGCCATTTGGGGGTTGTTCATCCAGCGAAGCATCCGTTCCACCGGCGATACTGCGGCGGCGTGGGCATGGCTCCGGCGCCTCGACGCCCAGACGCGCGCCTACACCCTGAACCCCGCCGTGCTCGACGCGAAGCTCGCCCGGCAGGAGGGGCTCGTGACCCTCTGGGACCTCCCCGACATCCTCATCAGCCGGTCCAAGGGGATGCCTTTCGACTACGTCTTTCCCCGGAGCGGGACGGTCGTCATCGACGACGCGATCGGGCTGGTCCGCGGCAGCCGCCACGCCGACGCCGCCAAAGCGTTCATCGATTTCGTGGGGAGTGACGAGGGCCAGCTCCTCGCCGCACGGGCCGTCTATCGTCTGCCCGCGCGGCGGGACCTTCCCGCGGATTCGGTGCCGCTCTGGGTGGCCGACGTCGAGCGCGAAATGGTGGTGGCGGACGTGGATTGGCCCCTGCTCGCGCGGGAGGGCTCGGCCTGGATGAGCTACTGGGACCGGCACGTGCGCGGCAGCGGCCGGCGCTGATGGCGTTTCTCCGGGTGGAGGGGCTGGCCCGGCGGTTCGGCGCCACGGCGGCGGTCGACGGCGTCTCGCTCGACATCGCGCGCGGCGAGGTGCTCGCGTTGCTCGGGCCGAGCGGCAGCGGCAAGACCACGACCTTGCGGCTGCTTGCGGGATTCGAGACACCAGACGCCGGCCGCGTGATCGTCGACGGGCTCGACGTCACCCGGGCACCGCCGGTCACTCGGCGGTTCGGCATGGTGTTCCAGCACTACGCGCTCTTCCCCCATCTCGATGTGCGCGGCAACGTCGGATTCGGCCTCGAGTCCCTCGGCGTCACGGGTGCCGAGCTCGAGCGACGCGTGGCCGCCGCGTTGGAGCTGGTGGACCTGGGCGGGTTCGAGCGGCGACGCATTGCCCAGCTGTCCGGCGGGCAACAACAGCGGGTGGCGCTGGCGCGCGCGCTCGCGCCCGAGCCGCGGGTCCTGCTCCTGGACGAGCCGCTGTCCAATCTTGATCCTGCCCTGCGGGAGCGCACGCGGCGGGAGCTGCACGACCTGATTCGCCGCATCGGGATCACCACGGTGCTGGTGACGCACGAGCAGGAGGAAGCCTTCGATCTGGGCGACCGGGTGGCCGTGCTCCGGGCCGGGCGGCTGGAGCAGGTGGGTACGCCCGACGAGCTGTACGGGGCCCCCGCGAATCCATTCGTCGCGGCGTTCGTGGGCCGGGCCTCGACCATCGAAGGTGTGGTGGTGGGCGTGATGGACGGCGGCACGCGCGTGCGGGTCGAGGGCGTCGAATGGGGCGTTCCGTCGGACGCCGGCGTGCAGCGGGGCCTCACGGTCGGACAGCGGCTCCGCGTGCTCCTGCGGCCCGAGGCCGTCTGGATGGCGCGGCCGGAGCCCGGCACGCTCGCGGCGGTCGTCGAGGCGCGCCGATTCGCCGGCGCCACGTCGCTCTTCGTCGTACGTACCGATCGCGGCGCGACGCTGGAAGTGAGCGGCCCGAGCCGGCAGATCGCGGTCGGTGAACGCGTGGGGCTGGTGCCGAGCCGCCGGGCGGGGGGCGGGATTCACTTGTTCCCGGCGGAGGCCTGAGTGTGAGCGGGCGGACCGGGCCCCGGGGCCAGCTCCTCGCGTGGGCGCTGCTCCTCGCGCTGGGCTGGCTGGTGGTGTATCCACTTGGCCTCGTGCTGCTCGAGGCGGTGCACTCCGATGGCGGCTGGACCACGGCCTACGTGCGCCAGTTCATGCGACGCCCGAACGAGTGGCAGGCGCTGTGGGGTAGCCTGTGGATCTCGCTGGCCAGCGTCGGCTTGGCCGGACTCGTCGGCATCCCGCTCGCGGTGCTGGTGACCCGCTACGATTTCCCCGGCCGCCGGCTCCTCGCCGCGGTGATCGCGCTTCCCGCTGTCCTCCCGCCGCTGGTCGGCGTGATCGCGTTCCTCTTCCTGTACGGGGAGTCCGGCTTCATCGCGCGCGCGGTGCAGGCGCTGTTCCGGTTGGACGAGGCACCGTGGCGGCTCGAGGGCGCCGGCGCGATCCTGCTGGTTCACGCGTACTCGATGTACGTCTATTTCTATCTCTTCACCCGCGCCGCGCTGCTCTCGCTGGACGGCTCGATGCTGGAGGCCGCGGCCAGCCTGGGCGCGGGGCGCTGGCGCACCATCCGCCGGGTGGTCTTCCCGGCGCTCCGGCCCGCGCTGGCGGGCGGCGCGCTCCTCACCTTCATGACCGCGCTGGCCTCCTTCAGCGCCCCGTACGTGTTCGGCGGCGGCTTCCGGGTGATGACTACCCAGATCGTCTCCACTCGCCTCAACGGCGAGACCGCGCTCGCGATGGTGGAGACGGTGTCGCTGGCCGTGCTCGCGCTGATGGCGCTGGTGCTCTTCCGCGGCGCCGAGCGCGATCTCGGAGGGAGCAAGGGCACGCCCCCGGCTCCCACCCGGCTCGCGCAGAGCTGGCTCCGCCGGGGCGTCACGTTTCTCTCCTGGGGCCTCGGCGTCGTCCTGCTCCTCCCGCACCTCACCCTCCTGATCGTGTCGTTCGTCCCGGTGGGCACCTGGACCACCGAGGCGGTGCCTCCCGCCTGGACTTTCGGCAACTATGCCACGCTGGTGCGTGATCCCGTCCGTTTCCGGCCGCTGCTGAACAGTCTCTGGCTCGCGACCGCGGCGACGGTCGCTGCGGTGGCGATATCGCTCCTCGCCGGAGCGCTGGTCGTCCGGCGGCGGGTGAAGGGCCGGGGTCTGCTCGAAGGGTTGCTGGCGCTGCCCTGGGCGGTGCCGGGCACCGTGTTCGCGATCGCGCTGGCCACGGCGTTCAGCGTGCACGCACCGTGGACCGGCCGCATCATCCTGATCGGCACCGTTTGGATCCTTCCGCTCGCGTATCTCGTACGGAATCTGCCCCTGACCAGCCGAGCCACTCTGGCCGGTTTCCGGGCGCTCGATCCGTCGCTGGACGAGGCGGCCGCCTCGCTGGGCGCCGGGCGATGGCGCGCGCTGTGGGCCGTGACCGTGCCGCTGCTCCGTCCCTCCCTCGTGGCGGGCGCCACGCTCGCATTCGTCACGGCGCTGGGAGACTTCGTGACCTCGATCGTGCTCTACACCTACGACACGCGACCCATCTCGCTCGAGATCCTCGGCAGCCTCCGGCAGGCCGACGTCGGCGTGGCCGCGGCCTACGGTGTGGTGCTCATGGCCGTGAGCGCCCTCGTCTTCGCCCTCGGCGCCGACCGGGGCGGGAGCAGCGTCGGATGACCGCGCCCAGCGGCGCCAATGACCAGCTCAGACGCCTTGGCGTGCTGATCGCGATCGCGTTCGTGGACATGGTCGGGTTCATGCTGGTGTTGCCGGTGCTCCCGTTCTATGCCCTCCAGCTGCACGCAACCCCGTTCCAGATCGGCCTGATCTACTCCGCGTTCTCGATCGCCCAGATCATGTCTGCCCCGGTCTGGGGGCGGGTCTCGGATCGGTACGGCCGCCGGCCCGCCCTGCTCATCGGGCTCATGGCGGCGGCCGCGGCTTACGTTGTCTTCGGCTTCGCCGACTCCCTGTGGCTGCTCTTTGCCTCGCGCTTCGTGCAGGGGGCTGGCGGCGGCACGACCGGTGTCGCGCAGGCCTACGTCGCCGATACGGTCGAGCCGTCGCAGCGCGCGCGGGCGCTGGGCTGGCTCTCGTCGGCAACGGCGGCGGCGATGGTCATCGGGCCGGTCATCGGGACCTTGGGCGGTCGGATGGGTAAGCACGCTCCCGGGCTCATCGCGGCGGCGTTGTGCCTGGCGAACGCTGTGTTCGCTTTCTACTGGCTGCCCGAGTCCCGGCGGAAAGACGGATCGGGCGGGCACGCCGCAGTCGCCAAGCCGCTGTGGGAGCCCGCGTGGCAGGCAATCCGCCACCCGACCGGCCCGGTGGCCCGGCTCCTCTGGATCTACGGTGTGGGCATGCTCGCGTTCAGCTCGCTCACTGCCGTGCTCCCGCTGTTCCTGAACGCGGAGTTCCACATCACGGAGAAGACGTTCGGGTACTTCCTCACCTACTTCGGCGCGCTCTCGATCATCATGCGGGTGATCCTGCTCGGGCCGATCGTGGAGCGGGTGGGCGAGCTCTGGACCATGCGGCTGGGCTGTCTCTCGCTCATCGTTGGTTGCGCCGCGTACCCGCTGGTGCCTGATCTCTGGGTGCTTGCTGCGGTGGTAATGCCGCTCGTCCCGATCGGGACCGCGCTGCTCTTCCCGTCGACGACTTCGCTGCTTTCGGCTCGCACCCCGAAGCGGGAGCTCGGGACCGTGATGGGCGTCGCGCAAACCTTCGCGGGCCTCGCGCGCATAGCCGCTCCCTTGATGGCCACGGCCGCCTTTCAGCACTTGGGCCATCCGGCTCCCTTCCTCATCGCCGGTGGGATCGTGGGCCTGGTGGGCCTGCTGGCCTTCCGGGTCGAGGTCCAGCCGCCTACCCTCAACACGGCGCCGGCGCCGGCGCAGGCCCCCGAGACCCCAGCGTAACTCCAGGAGGCCCTCATGGGCGTGGAGGAGCGGCTCGACCGGCTGGAGCAGCGGCTTGAGGTGCTGGAAACGCTCATGCGCGAGGCGCTCCGGGCCCGCGCTGCCCCGGCGGCGCAGGCCCCCGCGATGGTCGCGACGCCTCCGCTTGCATTGCCACCCAAGCCGCCTCCCACAACCGCGGCGACGCCGGCTCCGGCTCCGGCTCCGGTTCCCGGTCCCGCCGAGCCAGCGCCGCGAGCCGCCCCGCCCGAGCCCGCCGCCGCCCGCCTTTCCTCCGAGGCGTGGATTGGTCAACGGGGGCTCCTCGCGGTCGGCGTCCTCGCCCTCCTCCTCGCCGCCGGCTACCTGCTCAAGCTCTCGTTCGAGCGCGGCTGGATCACGGAGGCGGGGCGCTGCATCGGCGGTGCCGTCGCCGGCGCCGTCGTGGGCGGTCTGGGCTGGCGCCTGCTCGCCAAATACCGCACCTACGGCGCCGCCCTCATCGGTTGCGGTGCGGGGATCGTCTACCTCGCAGTATGGGCCGCGGCCAAGCTGTATGGGCTCGTGCCGCCCGCGACGGGAATCGGCGCGCTGGCGGGGGTGTCCATCGCGCTCGCGGCAATCGCGTACGGGATCGGCGTCCAGGCGCTCGGGACCTCTGCAGCTCTCGGCGCGTTCCTCGCGCCGGTGCTGCTCGGACGACGCCCCGCCAACGCCGACGCGCTCCTGATCTACCTCGGCGCTATGGCGCTCGCGCTCGGCTGGGTGGCCGGGCACAAGCGCTGGCGGGTGACGTCGGCGGTGGTGGCGGTGAGCTTCTTCAGCCTGGGGTGGTCGGCGGTGGGCGACTCGCACCATCCGTTCGGCGCGCTCGCCTACGCCGTTGCCGGCGGGACCGGCGGGATCTATCTGGGCCTGCGCGAGGCGTGGTGGGAGACGCGGCTGCTCGCGTTCTGGGGTGGGTGGGCGCTCCTGGCGACCGTGAGCCCCAAGGTCGACCCGGCCTGGCCGACATTCGTCGCGGGGCTGCTGCTCGCGGCGCCGGTCTGGCTGCACAGTCTCCGTCGCCCGGAGTGGCGCCCGCTCCGGTTGCTCGGCGCCGCGCCGGAAGGGTGGTCGGTCGGTGAAGCGGTCTACTTCTTCACCACTCCACTGCTCCTGGGCTGGGCCGTACGAACGCTCGCGCCGGATACCTTCGCGGAGCATCCGGGCCTCGCCGCCTTTGCCGTCGCCGTCGCCTACCTTGCGGCGGGCTACGGCCGGCTGCGCCCGCCGTTCGCGTTGGTGGGGGCGACCGCCGCCGCCGTCGCGGTCCTTGAGCGCTGGCACGGCATCGAGGCGCCGGCCATTCTCCTGGCCTTGACCCTCCTTTGGGCGGCACTCGATCATCCGCTCGGCCGCTCCGATGGACGCTGGTACGCCGCTGCCACCGCCGGCGTGGCGCTGCTCCACCTGTTCGGGGAGGATCAGCGGCGCAGAGGGTTCGACGACGCCGCGTTCACCGGACAATGGGCCCTGGTGCTCTGGCTGGCCATCGGCGTGACGCTGGTGCTCGCCTTGCGGGTGTGGAAGCGGGACCCGGCGACTCCGGCGGCGGGGCTCGCGCGCGCGGGGCTGTGGCTCATCGCCGGTGCGCTGACGCTGTTCGGGGTGACCGGCGAGATCCCCCGGTTCTTCCAGCTGCGCGAAACGTCCGTCGAGACGGCCCAGCTCGCCGGCGGCCTCGCCGTGAGCGCCTGGTGGCTCGTGTTCGCCGGCGCGCTCGTGACGGCCGGCTTGCGGCGGGGGATCCGGCCGGCCCGTCTTGGCGGGCTCGCCGTGGCCGGGCTCGCTGTGCTCAAGGTGATGCTCTTCGACCTGGCGTCGCTCGACGCGCTCTATCGCGTGGGCTCGGTCTTCATCCTCGGGCTCGTGTCGCTGCTGCTGGCCTATCTCTACCACCGCCAGGCGCGGGGCTCTGCATCGGGGTGAGCCCCGCTTGAATTGTTGTCCCAGTTCCGCCATCATCACGGCTTCCCCGATACGAGGAACGCCGTGACCGCCTCCGCCCTGCCATCGTCCCCTGCCGCCTTCGCCAAGGCGACGTGGAACGACATCGCTCCCTACTACGAGGAGCTGGCGGAGCGTCCGTTCGCGCCCGGCGCCATGGAAGTCTGGCTGCGTGACTGGTCCACCCTCGAGGAGCTGTTGACCGAAGCGGCGGCGCTGGCGATGATCGCCTACACGATCGACACGGGGAACGCCGAGAAGGAGGCCGATCACCTCCGCTTCTCCACCGAGGTCCTCCCGCTCGCCGAGGAAAGGAGCGTCGGGCTGGCCAAGCGGCTGGTCGGGTCCGGCTATTCCCGGCCCGATCTGGTGACCACGATCCAGCGCTTCCGCACGTCGATCGAGATCTTCCGTGAAGCCAACGTGCCGCTCTTTGCGGAGGTCGAGCAGCACTGCGCCACGTATCAGCGGATTACCGGCTCCATGACGGCGGAATGGGAGGGCCGGCAGCTGCCCCTGCCACAGCTCCTGCCCTTCCTGAAGAGTCCCGACCGCGCGATTCGCGAGCGCGCCTGGCGGGCGAGCACGGTCCCCTACATGGCCCAGCGGGACGCGATGGCGTCGCTGTTCGACACGATGTACGAGCTGCGCCAGCGCGCCGCGAAGAACGCCGGCTTCGCGAATTTCCGGGACTACGTCTTTCCCGCCAAGTTCCGGTTCGACTACACGCCCGCCGACTGCGAGCGGTTCCACGACGCGGTCGAGCATACGGTCGTGCCGGCGGTAGAGCGCCTGTTGGGCCACCGGCGGCACCGGCTTGGGCTCGATGCCCTGCGGCCCTGGGATCTTCAGGTGGATCCCTATCGTGACCAGCCACTCCGGCCGTTCTGCACGGCGGATGAGCTTGTTGCCAAGGCCCGCGGTGTGTTCGCCCGGGTGTCCCCCGATCTCGGCGCCGAGTTCCAGACGATGATCGACAACCGCCTCCTCGATCTGGAGAGCCGGAAGGGCAAGGCGCCGGGCGGTTACTGCGAGACGCTCCAGCACCAGGGCCGCCCGTTCATCTTCATGAACGCGGTCGGACTCGTGGACGACGTCAACACGCTGCTCCACGAGGCCGGCCATGCGTTCCACGCCTTCGCGGCGCACCCGCAACCGTTCATCTGGCAGCGACATGCGGGGTCGGAGGCCGCCGAGCTTGCTTCCATGTCCATGGAGCTGCTCGCCGCCCCGCATTTGGTGGGCCCGGCCGGCTTCTTTACCTCGGAGGAAGGGCGGTCGGCGGCGATCGAGCACCTCGAGGATATCCTCGTGGCACTCGCGCACATCGCTTCGGTGGATGCCTTCCAGCACTGGATTTATGCCAGCGGCGAGGGCGCGGACGCGGCGGCGCGCGACCGCGCCTGGCTCCGTATCCGGGCCCGGTTCGAGCGCGGCGTGGACTGGGACGGCCTGGTCGGGGAGCGAACTGCCCGCTGGTACCGGCAGCTCCACGTGTTCCTCTACCCCTTCTACTACATCGAGTACGGTATCGCGCAGCTCGGTGCGCTCCAGGTCTGGCGCAACAGCGTCCGCGACGCCGGGGCGGCCGTGGCGCGCTACCGCGACGCGCTGGCCCTTGGGGCCACGCGCCCGCTCCCGGAGATCTACGGGACCGCCGGTGCTGCGCTGTCGTTCGACGCGAAGCTGATGGCCGACCTCGTCGCGCTGGTCGAGGAGCGCATCGAGGCTCTCAGGGCCGAGATGCCTTCGCCAAACGGGCGGTAGCGTCGGAGGTTGCTTCCCGACGGTCCCACGGCGAGATTCCGCCCCACCTTGAGGGGGAGCAGCGGATGGCCAAGGAAGAGGGCATCGAAATGGAAGGCGTCGTGACCGAAGTCCTGCCGGACCGGAACTACCGGGTCCTGCTGGAGAACGGGCACGAGGTCCTGGCCTATGCGGCCGGCAAGATGAGCAAGTTCAAGATCCGCGTGCTCGAGGGCGACCGGGTGAGCGTCGTGCTCTCACCCTACGACCTGACGCGTGGGCGGGTCATCTACCGGCACAAGTAGGGCACCGCCCCTCGACCTCAATGCCACGGCGGGCCGCTCGCGAGAGCGGCCCGCCGTTTTGCCGGGATTGACGCCGTTTACTTGGCCTTGGTGACGTTCTCGGCTGCGGGGCCCTTCGCACCCTGCACGATGTCGAACTCGACCCGCTCGCCCTCCGCGAGGCTGC
>JBGPPG010000068.1:0-17393 GCA_041488455.1 Gemmatimonadota bacterium | reverse complement strand
GGGCGGCCGGACACCGGGGATCGGCCGCGGTTCCGGCTGTTCTGGTAGGCCATCTCCGCGATATCCTGTTCGGGCACCGCCTCGAGGAGGCCGAGTCCGAAGACGAACGGGGCTACCCGGGGCGAGATGAGCGTCCCGCCGGGGAGCGGCTTGTAGACCCCGGTCAGCCGGAAGGTCGGCACCCGGAGCTGGAACTGCGTCCCGTCGGCGAACCTTCCCGTCGAGTCCACAAACGTCACCGAGGCCTGGGCTTCGGGTAAGATCCCCGGGACCGCCCGGAGCTGGAGCTGGGTCCCGAAGCCGGGCACGCCGAGCGGGCCGCCGTGCGGCCCGGCGCCGGCCACGCTTGCGCGGATCAGCTCCGAGTTAAAGGGTTCGGCGCCGATCGGCGGACGGCCCCGCCCGTCGTGCTCGTGGCAGGATTCGCACGCGACGTTGTCGAAGACGGGGCCGAGCCCCGCGTTCGCCGCGGCGGGCGGGGGCACGAACACGACGTCGAACTGCCCGTCACCGACAGCGTGGCGCGCGAGGTCCTGCCCCTGGAGGTTGGGCGCCGGGCTGGAGAACGCCTCGACCGAGAAATCGAAGACCGTCGTGGCGCCGCCGGAGAGCGGAGTGTGAGCGTCATTGATCGCGCGCACGTTGAAGTCGAGGTCGGTGCTCTCCGGATTGTCGTTCGGGGTGAAGTCAGTGGGTGGCTGGCTGGGAACCGTCACCCCGGTCTGATCGCTGCACGCGACCACGCAGAGCAGCACGGCGGCGAAGCGTATCCGGCACATAGACGCTCCTATGAGTTCCAGGGAGCGAGGGGCCGAACGGGCCGCGACTCGCACCCTTCAAGAGGTGCCTGATTTCAACCGATCGAATGGATTGGGAGGGTGCTTATGGCTACCGGCTGCAGATCACGACTGTCTGCTGCGCAGGTCGCGATGGAATGGACGCCCGGCGACGCCATCTCATTTTCAACGGCTCGCGACGTGCCACAGTGAGACTCGGGCGAACGTTTGTCAAGCAGCAACCAAGCGCTGGTGATGCGGCTCACCGTCGACGTGTAGCCCGCAGCCCGAGGCAGGATGCGCATGCCGACGCGACCCCATAGCTTTTTCCGCCGTGGCCTTCTGGCATCCCCTCCCGAGCCTCGACGACGATACACGCCGGCAGGCGATCCGCGCCTACCAGGCCGACGGCATCGCCTCGCAGGTGCGCGACGCGCTGGGAAACGGCACGCTCCTCGTCGGCTACGCGCTGCTGCTCGGCGCGTCGCACACGGCGGTGGGCGTGCTGGCCGCGCTGGGTCCTGCCACCCAGGTGCTCCAGCTCCCCACCGTCACGCTGCTCGAGCGCTGGCGTCGGCGCAAAGCTGTCTGCTGGTGGGCCGCGCTCGGCGGCCGGACGGCGTGGCTGGCGGTGCTCGCGATCCCCGCCCTGCCCGCGGGCCTCCGGATGCCCGGGCTCTTCGCCACCGTGCTGGTCACCGCCGTGTTCGCCACCCTGTCAGCGGCCGCCTGGAACGCCTGGATCCCGGACGTGCTCCCGGCCGACGCGCGGAACCAGGTCGTCGCGCGCCGGCTCGCGACCGCCACCGCGGTGGGAGCCGTGCTTACCCTGCTGGCCGGCGCCGGCGTGGACCGGCTCCAGGAAGTCGCCGATCCGACCGTAGCGTACCGTGTGGTGCTCGGGGTGGGCGCCGTTGCCGGGCTGATCGGACTCATCCCGCTCGGGCGGATTCCCGAGCCGCTCATGCCTGCGCGGCCGCGTCGGCCGTGGCGCGACGTGCTGTCCGGCCCGTTCCGGAACCGGACCTTCCGCTCGCTCGTCGGCTTCCTGGCCGTCTGGACCTTCGCGGTGAACCTCTCGGCACCGTTCTTCAGCGTGTATCTCCTCCAACGGGTCGGCCTGTCCATCGGCATGGTGCTCGCGCTCACGGTGCTGAGCCAGCTCACGAGCGCCTTCGTCGTGAGAGCATGGGGACGCGTCGCCGACCGCTTCACCGCGCTCACCGCGCTCCGCGTCTCAGTGATCGGCTTCCTCCTGAGCGTTGCCGGGTGGCCGGTGGCGGGCCGCCTTGCCCCGGCCGGACTCGTGCTCCTAGCACTCGCGATCATCCATGTGCTCGCGGGCCTCGCCAGCGCGGGCGTGACGCTCTGCACGACGACCGTCGCCATGGAGATCGCCCCGCCGGCGGAGGCGGCCGGCTACCTCGCCGCCAACGGGATCGTCTCGGGCATCGCCGCCGCGCTCGCGCCGCTCGCCGCGGGATTCGCGGCCGACTGGCTCGAGCCCCAGCGGCTGTCCGTCACGATCGCGTGGACCGGACCCCGCCACGGGATGGCGCTGGCGCCGATCGACCTCCAGGGACTCGATTTCCTCTTCGTCGCCACCGTGCTCCTCGGCCTCTATGCGGTGCACCGGCTTCTGGCCGTGCCGGAGCAGGCCCCCGCCGATCGCGCGGTGGTAGCCGCGCTCGCGGATGCGGTGCGGGAGCAGATGCCGCATCCCTTCCGCGCCATGACGACGGTGCCCGCGCTGCGCGACCTCGTCCACCTGCCGCTCGGGCTCCTCGGCCGACTCGTGCCCGAGCGCCGCGGCAGCAGTCGGCTGCGGCTCCGGCGCCGGCTCTGACGGCGCGAGGCACGGTCCAGCCCGTAGCGGACCAGCCCCGCAGCCCGCAGATTGGGGCACCCCCTACCCGGTGTCACCCATAGCAACTGCGTCTCCGGCGCCTGCGAGCGCCCTCCGCGACGGCCAGCCCCGTCCCGCCGCCGGTCCGGCCAGCCACGTCCGCTGGTGGATCGTGGTGTTGCTGGCCCTCGCAGGCTTCGCCGCCTACCTGCTGCGCCAGAACATGTCGGTCGCGGGGCAGCAGGTGATGACCGACCTCGGCCTCACTCAGGTCCAGCTCGGGATCGTCCTCGCCGCCTTCGCGTGGGGTTACGCCATTTTCCAGCTGCCCGGCGGGATCCTCGGGCAACGGCTGGGCGGGCGACTGGGCCTCGCGCTCATCGCGGTGCTCTGGGGCGTCCTCAACATGCTGATCGGCTTGGTGCCGAGAGGCGCGTCACCGGTCGTCATCATCGCCAGCCTGGTGGTGCTTCGCTTCCTTATGGGTGCCGCGCAGGCGCCGCTCTTTCCGATCATGGGCGGGCTCTCGATCGCGCGCTGGTTCCCGGTGACCGGCTGGGCGCTCCCCAACGGCTTGACCAATGCAGGGCTCACGTTCGGCTCCGCGGCCACCGGGCCGCTGATCGCCTGGCTGACCGCCGTCCTGGGATGGCGCGGGTCGTTCGTGGTGACCGGGCCGTTGGCTTTCGGGGTCGCGGGACTCTGGTGGTGGTACAGCCGGGACCGGCCGGAGCAGCATCGCGGCGTGTCGCCGAGCGAGCTCGCGCACATCAACGCGGGACGGCCGGACACGGCGGACGGAACCGGCGAACCCTTCGATTGGCGACGGGTGCTGGGCAATCGCGACGTCCTGCTGATCACGCTCAGCTACTTCTTCAGCAACTACCTCTTCTACTTCTTCTTCAACTGGCTGTACATCTACCTCGTGGATGTGCGGAAGTTCACGCTGCTGGCCGGGGGCGCCTTCGCCGCCGCTCCCTGGATTGCCGGCGCGGGCGGTGCCGTCGTGGGTGGTGCGCTGTGCGACCGGCTCTCCCGGCGCTACGGCACGATCTGGGGCTGCCGGCTGGTTTCCATGGTCGGGCTGACGCTCGCCGGCGCGTTCATCGTGGCCGCGGGCGCCGCGGCGAGTCCCTACGTAGCAGTGGTGCTGCTGGCGCTCTGCCTCGCGTCACAGCAGCTCACCGACAGCGCCGCCTGGGCCGCGACCGCCCTCGTCGGCGGCCGCCAGTCGTCGGCGGCCTGCGGCGTCCTCAACACCGGCGGCAACGTCGTCGGGGGGGTCGGGGCCTTGCTGGTGCCGATCACGGCGCGCGCGCTGGGCTGGCCCGTAGCGCTCGGAACCGCCGCTCTCTGCGCCATTCTCGGCGCTGTGGTCTGGATCTGGATCCGCGCTGAGCTGCCTCGCGCTGCATCCGCTCTTCCCCCTTCCGAAGACCCGTTCCGCGCTTCATCCTAGATTCTGCATCTGGCAGCACCACTGCGGCTGGAGGATCGTATGGCGGGAACTTTCGAGCTGAAGCAGACCAATAACGGTCAGTTCATGTTCACCCTGAAGGCGACAAACGGGGAGATCATTCTGACCAGTCAGGCCTACAAGACCAAGGCGAGCGCGGAGGAGGGCATCGCGTCCGTCCGGACGAACGCCCCGACCGACGCGCGCTTCGAGCGGCGGAAGGCGAACGACGGGGAGCACTACTTCGTGCTGAAGGCGGCAAACGACCAGGTGATCGGCCGGAGCGAGCTGTACGTCTCCGCGTCCGCCGTGGAGAACGGGGTCGCCTCGGTGCAGCGCCACGCCCCGGACGCGGATACGCGGGACCTCACGGTCGGGCTGGCGGGCGCGCGCTGACCCCGACCGCCTTTGCCGGCCTGATGGCGACCCTGGGCGTCACGATCGCGCGCATCGCGCCGGGGGAAGTGCACCTGGAGCGGCCGTATTCGCGCTTGACGCCTGACCTGGGGTCCTGACCGGCCTGCGTCACCGGCCGCTCGCTCCGTAGGGGACGAACGCGGTCGTCGTGTCCTCCAACCCCTGCGCCGGGCGATAGCGGTACCACGCCCGCCCCCCGAAGCGGTCGCGCAGCAGCTCGTTGCGGAAGCCCAGGTCGCGCGCGAATACGACCTCCCCGCCCACCCGGGCATCGCGGTCCACCCGCTGCCGGGCCAGGAAGAGCGGGTACGGCATCGTTCCCGCCGTGTCGCCCTGAAATTCGCCGAGACACGTCGGCGTGGGTGTCGAGCCGGGGACGAGCGCGATCGCCCGATCCGCCGGCAGCCCCTCCACCGCGTGCGCCTCCCCCATCGCCCGCGCCCGCCGCACCACCCGCTCCGCCCGCTCCGCGTCGGTGCCGGACAGTGAGTCCTCCGCGTCCAGCGCCGTCTCGAGCCCGCACGCGTCCACGCTGGTCACGATCGCGTCGGCCCGGAACTGGGACACGCCCAGCACTCTGAGCCGGGCGAGTAGCCGCCCGCGCCAGCCCTCGTTCACGAGCACCAGCGCGTTCCGGAGACCGGCCCGCTCCACCTGCGCCTCGACATCCGTCTTGAGCTTGGTCCTCTGGTCCACGAACAGCGCAATCCGCGCCCGGGCGCTGGACACGCCGTACGGACCGAGCCACGTCGCCAGCACGCAGAGCGGCACGACGAGCAGGATCGCTCGCCGCGCAATCGGCTGGCGCACGGCTGACGCAACCGCGCCCGGCGCGCGCGCCGCGAAGTACACGAAGGCCGGCAAGGCCGTGAAGAGGAAACGCGGCCCCGCGAAGAAGCCGTCAAACCAGTAGGCGGCGTACGCGCCAAGAAACCCCGCCGCGAGGGCAGCGAGCACGAGGTCCCAGCGGGACGGCCGGCTCAGGGCGACGAGCCCCGCGACGACGACGGGCACGCCCGGCAGCGGCCACTCGAACAGATACCGGCTCAAGCGCATCAGATACCCGGAGATCAGCACCAGGCCGTGCTCCGGCGTATGCATCCGCCCCGTGGGGTCGACGTGAAAGCCGAGCCCGTGCTCCGGACCGTTGAGCGCCTCGTATCCGAACAGGAAGGGGCTCCCGGTCGTGCGGGCGTTGACCCAGAGGAGCAGAGCGACCGGCACCGCGCCGGCGATGACTTGGGCCACGAGCGACCGCCAGCGCGCGCGCGACCCGGGGGCGCGCCACATCTCGAAGCCCAGGACGACGGCGCCGACCACGGCCGCATCCAGCGGGCGCACGAGCGCCACCAGACCCAGTGCGAGCCCGACGACGGCGGCGTGCCGCCGCTGGCGCGCCGGATCGTCTGCACGGTCCCACTCCGCGAGGCTCGCGAGCGCGAGCAGCGTGAAGCTCAAGACCGGGACGTGATTCATCTGGCTGGCCGCCATGATGAGGACCATCGGGCTCAGCCCAAAGAGCAGCGTGGTGATTCGCGCGGTGAGATCGTCGAACGCCGTCGCGATGAAGCGGTAGAGGCTCCACGTGGCGAGCCCGACCAGCAGGGGGTTCACCAGCCAGGCCGCGTCGAAGAGCAGGCCCAGGGCGATCAGCGCGGGGCCGCCGACCGGGTACTGGGAGAACCAGCGTCCGTCCCGATCGAATACGGGGGCGGTATTGAAGAATTCCCGGTGGGCCTCGGGAACGGCCGAGAGATGCCCGCTCAGCAGAATGCGCGCGTGCCATTGCTGGGCCATCTCGTCGGTGGTGAAGGGCTGACCTGCGAAGCAGTAGCGGGCGAGGAACGCGGCGGCGGCAAAGGTGACCACCGCCATCAGGAGGGCGAAGGTCCGCGGCGGCGGCCGGAGCAGGAGCGCTTGCGCGCGGGCCAGTATCGAGTCCACCCGCGCGCCCAGGACGACCGCCAGCCCCGTAGCGATCGCCAGAACGACGAGCCCGCGCACCTCCCACTCGGCCCCGCCTGCCCCCACCATGGGACCGCCGCGCCGCCGGTCAGCAGGTTCGCCAGCGGAACGACGCCGAGCACGGCGCATGCTGCCGCGAAAAGGCGCAGCGCCGTGACCGGCGGCATCTTCACCGCTTCCCGGCCTTCGCCTCGACTTCCTGGAACCAGTTGAGCACAACCGCCAGATAGGCGTCTCCCGCGATGCCCGCGGAATCCGCCTGAAGCATGATGAAGCCGCGATCGTCAGGGGTGATGGAGTAGGAGCGGTGGAACGGCGTGACGAAGAGCCGGTCCAGGGTGAACAACTCCCGTCGTTCCGCCGCTCGGAATTCGCCTCCCGCCGGGATGTCCACGGATACGAGCTTCCCCACCAGGCTCAGGTAGAACAACTCGCGCCCCGTGTGGGACCACGCCGGCGCGTTGCCGCCGCCGTTGGACACCTGCCAGCGCGCTTCGCCGGCATGCGGGAACGGCCGGACGTAGACCTCCTCCCGCCCCGACTCGGCGGAGACGTAGGCTACCCACCGCGCGTCGGGTGACAGCGCCGGCATGTATTCGTCAAACCGGGTGGCGACTATCGTGCTTCGGGCGGTGTCGCTGCCTGTGCCCCGGGCGTAGATGTCGCGCAGGCCGTCGGCGACGCCAGCGCGGAACAGCAGCCACCTGCCGTCGGCGGACCACTCCGCTTCGTCCACCTGGGTGGTGTCGGCGGGCATCAAGCGCTCCGGCGCCCCGCTACCGTCCGCCCGGACGCTATAGAGGAAGGAGGGACCGGTCCGGTCCGAGGTGAACGTCAGCGTGCGGCCGTCGGGTCGCCACGCCGGCCGGTAGTTCAGTGTCCCGTCGAACGTCAGCTTCGTCAGGGGACCCCGGTCGAGCTGCTTGATCCACAGGTCCGTCCTGCCGGCATCGGCCAGGCTGACGGCCAGGCGGGTCCCGTCGGGCGAGAGCGCGAGGGACGTGATGGTGCCGTGCCACGCTTCGTCCAGCGGCCGGGTCCGGCCCTGGCGGTCCACTCGCACGACGGTCGCATGAGCCTGGGCGCTCTTACCCGGCAGGTAGACGAGCAGGCCGGAGGCACCGATGTCCAGATCGGGCACCGAGGCATTGCTCACGCGGACGCCCGACAGAATCGGCACCGGGGTGCCACGCAGCTCGAGCTTGTCGGGATCGAACCGGGCCGCCAGCACGGTGCCGTCCAGTCGCGCGTACACCAGATACCCGGTCGGCAGGTACCACGCGCGGGCGACATCGTCGACCAGCTTCTTCCACTGCCCCGAGCGCAGGTTGAGCCCGTGCAGGGTCATGCGGGCGCAGTTGTTGGTGCAGAGCGTCACCAGAGCCAGGTCCGCGCGCGGGAGCGGAGCCGGAAACACCGCGCCCAGTCCGGCTGGCGGGCTCGCCACCGCCTCCGTCTTCCGGCCGTCGGCGGTGATCCACCGGAGGGAAAACACGTCGCTGGTGAACAGGATCGAGCCGTCCGGCAGCCAGGTCCCGCCGACGAGCGACCGGTTGGTGGAGTCGGCGATCGCCACCGGCGCGCCGCCGCTCAGTGCGAGCTTGTACAGCGTGCCGTTCGCGAAGTAGGCGACCCATTTGCCGTCCGGGGAGAAGAATGGAGCGTCGGCGCCTTCCGTGCCTTGGAGCGCCCGCGGCGCGAGCGCATCCCGCGTCCGCAGCCAGAGCTGCGCGGTGGTCGCTCCTGGCACCCCTCCCACGTAGACGAGCGCGGAGCCGTCCGCCGAGATCGCGAACGCGTTGCCGGTGTAGAGCTGGGTCTCCCCGCGGATTCCCGGGACCTTGAGCTCGTAGCGCGCGAGCGGTGCGGGCGGCGCGCGGTGAAGCAGGAACCCGATCCAGCCCGCCGCCAGCACCAGTACAGCGGACAGTGCCCACCCCCACCAGCCCGCCAGCCGGCGCCCGGGCTGCACAGCGCCAGCTCCCCCGGCAGCCGGCATGGTCGTGCTGGCCGTGCGCCTGATGGCCGTGGAGTCCGCGAGCGCCGCCGCGAACTCCGCGGCGGTCGCGAACCGGTCTGCGGGGAGCTTGGCGAGCGCGGTGAGGGCGGCTGCCTCTACATGCTCCGGCACCGTGTCGCGGAAGGCCCGGATGGGCCAGGGCTTCTCGGTCATCACCTTCGCCACGATGGCCTGGGCGGTCGAGCCCTGGAACGGCGGGTCGCCCGTCAGCATCTCGTACAGCACGCAGCCGAGCGCGTACACGTCGGTGCGCGCGTCGAGGCTCCGGTCCCCCATCGCCTGCTCCGGACTCATGTAGTGCGGCGTGCCGAGGCTCAGGCCCGTCTCGGTCATCCGGCTGCCGCCCGCGGCGCTCACCGCCAGCGCGATCCCGAAGTCCGCCACCAGCGCCTGCCCGTCGTGCAGCAGGATGTTCTCCGGCTTGATGTCGCGGTGAATCACCCCGTGCCGATGCGCGTAATCCAGGGCGGAGGCCACCTCGGTCGCGATCCGCACGGCCTCGGGGATCGGCAGCTGCTTCTCACGCTCGAGCCGGTCGCGCAGTGACTCACCTTCCACGCGCGGCATCACGTAGAAGAGCTGACCATCCATCTCGCCGGAGTCGTGCAGGGGGAGGATGTGCGGGTGCTGCAGGCCCGCCGTGGTCTTGATCTCCGCCAGGAATCGCTCGGCGCCGATGACCGCGGCGAGCGACGGGCGCAGGATCTTGACCGCCACCTTGCGGTCGTGGCGGAGGTCGTGGGCGAGGTAAACGGTGGCCATGCCGCCCTGCCCCAGCTCACGCTCGAGGCGGTAGCGGTCGGCCAGGGCGGCCTGCAGGCGTTCGAGCGGATTCAAGGCATGTGGCCGGGAGGGGGCGCCGGAAAGATGGCGGGGTGCGGCCGGATGGGGTAGATACTACGTCGACGGAATGCCTGGTTGGAGTGTGGACACAACCCTGTGACGGAGGAAGCCCCTATGAAGGCCCAGACAGCCAGAGCGCCGGCGTTGATCGGCCTCACGACCTGTGCGTTGCTGCTGCTCGGTGCGGCCGGGACGGCGGCAGCTCAGGACCCGGTCAAGGTGGCCCCGAAGAACTTCAAGGTGCTGCTGGAGAACGACAAGGTGCGGGTGCTCGACTTCCACAGCTCGTCCGGAAACAAGATTCCCATGCACTCGCATCCCGGCTACGTCAGCTACAGCCTCTCCGGCGCCGGCAAGACAAAATTCACGTCGGCGGACGGCAAGACCACGGAGGCTCCGGCCGCCACCGGCCAGGCCACCTGGCATGAGGCCGAGACCCACGCCAGCGAGTACGAAGGCACCGGGACGACCCACGTCCTGCTGGTGGAGATCAAGGGGCACTAAATAAACAGGCTGGTTCGCGACCGGAGCGAGTCCGCGAGGAAGGTGGCCACCCCGCCACACTCCACCCCGCCGACGAGCTCCGACTCGCGGATCCCCATCACGTCGCGCGACATCTCGCAGGCGATCATCCGGACGCCGAGCTCTCGCGCGAGCGCGACCATATCCTCGAGCGAGGTGACGTTCCGCTCCTTCATCATGGAGCGGAGCATGATGGCTCCCACGCCGAAGTAGTTCATGCGCGAGACCGGCAGCCCCTCGCTGGAGCCGGGGCTCATCACCGTCATCATCTTCTGGAGGAGCGTCTTCCCCGAAAGCTCGGTCCCCTTCCTCAGCACACCGAGACCCCAGAAGGTGAAGAACATGCTCACCTGCTGGCCCATGGCCGCCGCACCGGTGGCGATGACGAACGCCGCCAGCGCCCGGTCCAGGTCGCCGGAGAAGACGATCAGACTCACACGGTCCTCCGGCGCCCGTTCCTCCAAGGCCGCCAGCCGCCGCTCCAGCTCCTGGAGCTTCTCTTCCATCAGGCAGTCCGCTTCAAGTAGTGGACGTACACGCTGGCGCCGTCCATGGACTCGGTCTCCTGGCCGACCAGGGCGACGTTCTTCGCCACCTTGGCCCAGCCCTGGAAGTCGGCCACCGAACCCCGGTCGGTAGCCAGCACCTTGAGCACCTGACCCGGCTCGATCTTCCCAATTTCCTTCCGGGCGTTCACCAGCGGCATGGGACAGTTGAGGCCGCGCGCGTCGTACAGCTTGTCGAAGGTCGGGCTCATCGTTCTCCCCCGTCGGCTTGCACGTAGGCCTGAGCCAGCGCGCAGACGTTCTTCCCCAGCTCGAGCCTCGCTGCCTCTTCCTCAGTCGGCGCCAGAAGCCCCGCGTTCACGCGCTTGATGTCCACGTACTCGGAGATCGGCTCCGGCAGGCTCTCCAGCAGATAGCGCACGAACCCCGCCTCGCTCTCTCGGGCGAGCGCCAGGAGCCCGTCGTTCGTCCGGTTGAGCTCCGCGAGCGGCGCGGCGAAGACTCCGGACTCGTTCGCCTCGTCCAGCGAGCTGAAGTGGCCGGGCAGCACGATCGTTCCGCCAGGCAGCGCCGCGACCCTTCGAAGCGACCGCGCGTGCAGCGGGGCCCACGCCTCGGCCTTGCCCCCGAGGTCGGGCCGCGCGATCGAGCGGATGAAGATGCTGTCGCCCGTGAAGAGGTACGGGTCGAGCCGGAGAGCGACCAGACCCAGCGTGTGGCCGGGCGCGTGCAACACCTCGAGCCGGTGGTGACCAACCGGGAACGACTGCCCGTCGCGCATCGGCTCGTACGGGATCGTGGCCGGCAGCAGGTCCACGGGATGCACCGCGTCGTACGGATGAAGATGGTAGGTGGCCCCGGTCTCCCGCGCGAGCGTTGGCCCACCGCTGATGTGGTCCGCGTGGCCGTGGGTGTCGAGCACCCGCTCGAGGGCGAGACCCCGGGCGCGGGCCAGCTCCAGGTAGGGATGAAGATGGCGGGCCGGGTCGATCACCGTCGCCCGCCCGCCGCTCGCAACCACGTAGCTCAGGCACCCGCGTGCCGGCCGGCTCACCTGATGGATCGAGAGGTCGGCGGTCTCCAGGACTGTCCGAGTGGAATAATGCCCGCCCCAGGCGGTCATGCCGCCCCCGAGCGTGACGCCCGGATAGCCCAGCCGGCGCAGACCCTCTGTCACGAACGTGGCGGTGGTGCCCTTGGCGCAGACCGACAGGATCGGCCGGTCGCGCGGCAACCGACCGGCCAGGTCCCGCTCCACGCAGGCGACGATCGAGTCCACCATGTCGGCCTGGCCGCCGGCCTCGAGCATCTCGAAGTACGGCAGGTTGACGGTGGGAAGCGGGCCCCGCCCCTCGAGCCGGAACCGCTCGAACTCCTCGCGGTTCCGCACGTCCAGGACGAACACCTCGTCGCCGCGGTCGAGGCGTTCGAGGAGTTGCCCCACTGTCCAGACGCTCTCGCCATGCTCCATCCCGCAGCCCCCAGGTAGCAACCCGTGGGCTGTAGATTAGCCGACCGCCAAAGTGGAGAGCAACCGTCAGTTGCCGATGCGGACCGTCGCGCTGCCCGTGACCGGCACCCGGCGCATGCGCCCGCTGAGCGGGCTCTGCCGCGTGAAGATCACCTGGGTCCCGCCCCACGTCGGCGGCACCAGCTCGCACCAGACGCTGTAGCTGCCCGCGGTCGAGCCGGCGGTGAACAACCCCGCTGACGTAATCGTCCCGCCGCTCGCGTGCCAGATCACACTCACCGCGATGGTGTCGTTCTCGATCGTCACGCCCTTCGCGCTGAACTGCTGGGTGTGGCCCGCCGTAACCGACACGATCGGCGGCGTCACCAGAATCGCGACGATGTTCGGGTCCACGTGCAGCGCCGTGTGGGCGACCAGGCCGTTCGCGCTCCGTGCCATCACCTGGTAGTCCCCGGTGGCGAGCCCGGCCACGAACTGGCCGTTGGCGTCCACGGCGCCGCCAGTAGCCGACCAGATCACAACCGGGGCGACGCTGTCGCCGGCAGCGGTGTGCCCGACCGCCCCGAGGGCGACGGTGTCGAGCTGCGTCATCCACACCGAGTCCGGTGCGATCAGCAGGCTCGTGAGGGCCGGCGCCGACGGAGGGACCGGCGCCGACGGAGGGACCGGCGTGGGCGGCGGCGGCGGGGCGGACGGGACGACCGTCACGACCGCCGTGTCACTCATGTCGTGCTTCGGCCAGTGCGCGATGACGCGGTAGGTGCCTGCGGTCGCAGGGGCAGTGAAGACGCCGGCGTTGCTGATCGAGCCGCCGGTGGCGCTCCAGTTGGCCTGCTCCGACGTAGTAGAGGTGAAGACCAGCGTGCCGCCGGGCGCGAGTGCCGCCTGCTTCGGCGTCAGCTCGGCGGCAAAGTCGTTCGAGCTGTCGGTGGTGGGAGCGGTGGGTACCGGGGCACAACCGAGAACGAGGCTCAGGACCCCACCCAGGAGGGCGGGACGGGCGTAATAGGACTGTGACGGCATGGAATGCGGGACTCCTCGAGCCAAGGGCGGATGGACACTGCGGGCCCGCACCGGCTCGAAATCCCTTCGAGCACCGAGGTGCGTAATGCGCAGCGTCCCTGCCGAGCTGTCCCGCAAACGATTGAGAAACGAGTGGCAACCCGTGCCGCTCGTCGCGATGTAAAAGCAGCTTCCAGGCCAACATGCGCGTCTTGCTGCCGAAGAAGTTTACGACACGAATGCGATGTCATTTCCAATACACTCGTGCAGCCGGTCGTCGCGTGCGTCATGATTCGCGTCGGTGCGCCGCCCCGTGGAAGGGACGAACCCACGATCTGCATGCTGCCTTCATGCTTCGTGGCGCGGTTTCTGCCGAGGGGACACTTGCGACGGCAGCATCTGCCGCCTTTGTGTCCCCTGTAGATTGGACAGAGCTATGCGCCGACTTCTGCTTCTCGCATTCCTCGCCTCGTGGAGCGCCGAGCTCCGGGCCCAGGCCGATACCGCGGTGCCGGCGGCCGTATTCGTCGCGCTGCGCGAGACGATCGCGAGTCACTACGTCGCGCCGCTCGGCAAGGACTCGCTGGCTCGCTTCGCGACGGCGGAGGCGATGCTGACCTCGCTTCGCGACCGGCACACCATTCTGTTCTCGCCCCAGGGCCTGAAGGACTTCGAGGTGATGGCCGGCGAGCGCTTCGGCGGGATCGGCGCGAGGCTGGGTGTCCTGCGCGACACGGTCTATCTCAGCAGCGTGATGGCTGGCGGTCCCGCAGCCAAGGCCGGCCTCACCGCATTCGACCGGATCGTGGCGGTTGACGGCCAGTCGGTCGTCGGACTTTCGGTGGACGAGGCCGTGACCCACATCCGCGGGCAGATCGGCTCGACCGTCCGACTCACCTTGCGGCACGGCGGAACGATCAAGGAGTCGTCCGTGTCGCGGGACTCGGTGTCCGTACCCTCGGTCGGCGGGGTCGCGGTGCTGGACGGCGGCGTCGGTGTGCTGCGGCTCCGCCAGTTCGGTCCCGGTGCCACGGGCGAGCTCGTCGCTGCGGTGGACCGGCTCCTCTTCGCCGGCGCGAAGGGCCTGGTGATCGACCTGCGCGGCAATCCGGGTGGACTTCTCGAGGAAGGGCTGGGGATAGCGCAGCTGTTCCTGCCGGTGGGCACGGGACTGGTCGAGGTGCGCGGCCGTCCGGGCGCGCCGGTGCAGCGGGCGCGGGTCATGGCCGAGCCGCGCTATCCGAAGCTCCCGCTTGCGCTCCTCGTCGACGGCTCGTCCGCTTCCGCCGCCGAGGTGCTGACCGGCGCGCTCCAGGACGCCCATCGGGCCACCGTGCTGGGTACGCAGAGCTATGGCAAGGGCTCGGTCCAGCAGATCGCGCCGCTGCCCGAGGGCTGGGCGGTGAAGCTCACGGTGGCCAAGTGGTTCACGCCGTCCGGCCGGGGCATCGACCGCGGACCGCAGCCTGCGGGTGAATCGGTGGACCCGGCTGCCCCGCATCAGGGCGGCATCACGCCCGACGTCGCGCTCGCCGCGGACTCGACCCTGGCGCCGCCGTCAGCCGCGCTCACCACGGTCGCGGGGACGACATGGCAAGCGTTGGCGGAGCGGATCGTGGACTGGACCGAGCGCGCCGCGGCATCTGGTGCCTCCGCCGCGACGCCGGAGGACGGCGGCTCGGTGCTCGCGGGTGTGAGCCTGCCGGACAGCCTCACCGCGCCGATGGCGACCTGGCTCGCCGGGCGCCTCACCGAGAGTGTGATGAGCGCCCGCTATGGCGAGTCCGCCCAGGAAGGCTGGCGACTTACGCGGGACGGCGAGGTCGAGGCCGCGCGCGCCTGGATGGCCGGCCGGCTCTAAGCCGGCTCCCAGAAAACGGCCGCTCCCACGGCCGGGGTGCTAAATTGGGCGCCCATGTCTTCGCTCTCCCCGCCGGAAGCCGAATGACCGACCTGCTCGCCGTCCTGGCGCTCGGCTTCGTTCTCGGCATGCGGCACGCGACCGACCCGGACCACGTCATCGCGGTCACCACCATCGTCGCCCGCTATCGTACGACGAAGGGCGCGGCGCTCATCGGTGCGGTCTGGGGCGTCGGGCACACGCTGACCATCCTGCTGGTGGGAAGCGGCATCATCCTGTTCCGCTGGGTGATCCCCGGGCGGATCGGTCTGTCGATGGAGCTCGCCGTGGGGGTGATGCTGATCGTGCTGGGCATCGCCAATCTCCGCGAGTTTCTGAGCCTGGCCCGGCGCACCGCGGCACCGGCGGCGGCCACGCCCGTCGGTGCGACCCTGGCACGGACGCACTCGCATCCGCACAGCCACGGCGACTACGTCCACACCCACTCCCACGGACACCAGCCGGAGGCCCATCCGCACCGGCCGGATCAGACGCCCATCGGCTGGCTCGACCGGCATTTCGGCGGCCTGGGCCTGTATCAGCTCGTCCGTCCGCTGGTAGTGGGCATCGTGCACGGGCTGGCCGGCTCGGCCGCGGTCGCCCTGCTCGTGCTCGCCGCCATCGGTAACCCGAAGTGGGCCATCCTTTACCTGCTCGTCTTCGGCGTCGGGACGATCGTCGGCATGACGGTCATCACCGCCGCCATCGCCTTGCCCTTCGCGCTGAGCCAGCGGCAGTCCCGCTTTGCCGGCCGGCTCCGGCTCGCGTCCGGTCTCATCAGCGTGGCGTTCGGGTGTTTCATTGTCTATCAGATGGGGATCGTGCACGGTCTCTTCACCGGCAACCCGCAGTGGACGCCCTCCTGATCCCGCTCTCGTCCCCTCCCCTTCCGTAACCCGCGTTTGGCCCGCACCTTCGCGGTGGCGTTCCCGGGACCGCGGGTGATCTCAGTCCCGCTTCGGCCGGCGGCGCCCCGTTTTCATGGAGGCCTGCATGCCGCTCTACCTCTGGAGGGTTTCGTATACGCCGGAAGGCACCAAAGGGTTGATCAAAGACGGTGGGACGAAGCGCCGGGACTTCGTGAAGCAGATGGTCGAGAAATTGGGCGGCAAGGTGCACGCCTTCTACTATGCGCTGGGCGACGCGGACGTCGTAGGGATCGCGGAGTTTCCCGATCAGGCCACGGCGATGGCGTTAAGCCTCAGCGTGAACGGAAGCGGAGCCGCGCAGCTCCACAGCACCGTGCTCGTGACGCCGGAAGAGATGGATGCCGCCACGAAGAAGCAGGTCGGGTACCGGCCTCCCGGCGCTTGATGCCGCGACGGGCGGCCAAGGCCGCTTCGTTTGCCGAGACGAACGCCGCCTACGAGCGCTGGCTCGGCGCCCGGCTTTCGCTGCGACGCGGCGATCTCCGCCGCAAGCACGCGGCGATGGCCGAGGCCGCTTTTCCGTTTCTCCGCGCCACCTTCTTCCGCTGGGCCGAGCAGTGGCCGGCGGCGTGCCCGGAGCTGCTCGACGCCCCGCGAGTGCTCGCCGTCGGTGATCTCCACGTAGAGAATTTCGGGACCTGGCGGGATCTCGAGGGCCGGCTCGTGTGGGGCGTGAACGACTACGATGAGGCGTGGCCGCTGCCGTACACGAACGACCTCGTGCGCCTGGTCACCAGCGTTCTTCTCGCGATCGAGCACCACGAGCTGACCCTCGAGGTCGAGCCCGCCGCCGCGGCGATCCTGGCCGGGTATCAGCAGGGCCTGGAGGCCGGACCGCACCCGTTCGTGCTGGCCGAGCACCACCACGCACTCCACGACGTGGCGATCAGCCGCCTCAAGAACCCTCGAGCCTTCTGGGACAAGCTCGAGGCGATGCCGAGGGCACGCGGCAAGCCGCCCGCCGGCGTCCGCAAGGCGCTGCGACGCGAGCTGCCTGATCCGGACCTGGAGGTCCGTTTCGTTCACCGGATCTCCGGCCTCGGAAGCCTTGGCCGGGTGCGATGGGTGGCGATCGCCGAGTGGCACGGAGGGAAGATCGCGCGGGAGGCCAAGGCGCTCGCGCCCTCCGCCTGTGCCTGGGCCGCCGGGGAGGGCCGCAACGCGCGGATCTACTATCGGGCGATGCTCGACCATACTGTCCCCTACCCCGATCCGTTTCTACGGGTCAAGCGACGTTGGATCATCCGGCGGCTCGCGCCCGACTGCTCCCGCATCGATCTGGCGGCGCTACCCCGCACCCGGGACGAGCTCTCCCTGCTCCAGGCCATGGGAGCCGAGACCGCGAACGTTCACCTCGGGAGCGCCCGCGCGCGGCTCTTACAGGCCGACCTGAGCACTCGGCCCGCGGGCTGGCTCAGGCACGCGGCCACCCGTATGTACCAAGTGGTGAGGACCGACTGGCGAGCGTGGCGCGCCCGCTGGAGAAGAGCGGGGCGCTAGTATGCGTTCTTCCATGCGACGACTGGTCATCTTCGGCGTGCCGTCCCTGCTCGGGCTGGTCAGCCTGGCGCACCCGGTGCTCGCGCCTTCCATGCCCACACACCTCTTCCAGACCCGCGGCAGCCTCACGATCCAACCCGGCTGGTGGGTCGTGACCGGGGGCTCGACGCTGGCCCCGGCCGCCGTTGCGCGACCGCGCGCAGTCGTCGGCCTGCTCACGCTGGCCGGCGCTCTGTTCGG
>JBGPPG010000067.1:0-18067 GCA_041488455.1 Gemmatimonadota bacterium | reverse complement strand
GTTCACTGTTCACCGTTCACTGTTCACTGTTTTCCGGGTAATGTCCCCCCGCACTCGGCAGATCGTCGCCCTGCTGGTGGCCCTGGGGCTGCTGCTCTTCGCCGGGCGCTGGACCGCGGGCCTGCTGACCGACCGGTGGTGGGCGGAGACCATCTCGCCGGCGGCCGTGGCCTTCGTCACGGAGTGGCACTTCCTCCGCCTCATCCTCGAGCTCGCCGGAGTCCTCATCGCCTCGGCCTGGTTCATCGGCCACCTGCTCGTTGTCTCCCGCGCAGTGGGGTCGGTGCAGATCTCCCGCCGCGTCGCCAATCTCGAGATCCGCGAAGCCCTCACTCGCGACGTGCTGCTCGCTATCGCGATCGGCCTGGGGCTGCTCCTCGGCGTGGCAACCGGGACCGGCGGTGCCGCCTGGGCACCGACCGTCGCCCTGTCCTGGCGAAGCGTGAGCTTCGAGGTAGTCGAGCCCGTGCTCGGTCACGACCTGGGGCTCTACGTGGCCCAGCTCCCGCTCTGGCGCCTGCTCCACGGGTTCGCGCTGCTGCTCGCCGGCGTCGCCCTCGTCGGCTGCATCGCGCTGTACAGCCTCGTCGGAGCCCTCCAGGTGAGTGGGGGCCGGCCCGCGATCAACGACCACGCGCGGGCGCATCTCGGCTGGCTTTTGGTCGCGCTGGCGCTCACGCTCGCGTGGGGCTACCTGCTCGAGCCCTATGAGCTGGTCGCCGGGCTCTCGGGCGTCCCCGACCGACCCGCGCTGGAGTTGGCCGCGCTGGTGTCGCCCGCGCTCACCGGCACGGCGCTCATGGTCGCCGTCATGTCGGCGGTCTGGGCTCTGCGTCCCCGCCACGCGCTCGTGGCCGCGGGCTGGCTCGTGCTCATCGTCACGTCGCTCGGCGGCCACTATCTCCTTCCTGCATTCAACCGCGACCGAGGCTCACCCGCCGTCGAGCCCGAGCTGACCCGCCGGTTCGAGGGCCTGGCCTTCGCGCTGCGGGGGATGCGGGACTCCTCCGGCAGCCAGATGCTGCGCGACACGTCCCCGCCGCGGGTGGCGCCCCTCTGGGGCGAAGCCGCGGTCGCGCGCTTCGCGGACGATGCGTTGCCCGACTCCGCGGTGGCGGACCCCGGTCTGCTCACGGTCGAGGGGCGCCGGTTCCCGGTGTGGCTCGTCACCCGCGGGCCGATGGGGGATCGCCCCGGGATCCTTGCGGTGGCCGCCGACCGCATCGGCCCGGCCGGCGACCCCGTCTACTATCGCCAGAGCGACACGCTGGGGTATCCCACGCCGTTTGCGCTGCTGCAGCTCGACTCGGTGACCGTGCAGCCCGGCGGGCCGGCGTACGACGTCACCCGCAACGGCCCGGGGATTCCGCTCGACTCCTGGGGCCGCCGGGCCGTGCTCGCCTGGACGCTCCAGGCGGGGCAGCTGCTCGGGGGCGTCCCTGAGGGCTCGCGGCTCGCGTGGCGCCTCGACCCCGAGGAGCGGCTGGAAGCGCTGCTCCCGTTCGTCGACTGGGGCGACGCCGTGCCGCTCGTGGTGGACAACGATCTCGTGTGGGTGTGCGACGGGTACGAGACCTCCGCGACCTTCCCGCTCGTCGAGCGGCTGCCGTGGCGCGGCCGCGGCGTCAACTTCGCCCATGCCGCGTTCGCCGGTGTGGTATGGGCCCGCACCGGGCGCACCGCGGTCTATCGCCGAGCGGACGCTGATGCGGGCCCGCTCGCGGTAGCCTGGAGCTCGATCGCGCCGGGCATGATCGAATCGGCGAGCCGGCTCCCGGCCGGCGTGGCCGCGGACCTCCCGTACCCGTTGGAGCTGTTCGAGCTCCAGGCCCGGGCGCTTGAGCGGCCGCCGTGGGACGCGGGCATTCTGAGCGGCCGCCCCGAAACCGGCCCGGGCGAGCCCACACCGGCGACGCGCGGTTGGCGCGCCGACACCGAGGGCACGCGCGTCGTCGCCTTGTACGAGCGGCCATCCAGCGTGCGGGTAAGCGCGGTCCTGGCGGCGGGGACGCGTGCCGGACGCGCGAGTCTCGATCTCGTCCGGCTCGACTCGACCAAGACGCTCCCGGCCCCGCGCGCACTGGACGCGACCTGGGGGCGCTTTCCGACGTTCCTCAGCCTCGCCGATTCGGTCCGCTCGAGCGGCGCCGCCCGGGGCGACAGCCTCTTGCGGGGGCCGCTCACCGTGTGGCTCGATCCGGCCGGTGGTCTGGGCGTCTACCGCACGTGGTATGCGCCCCGCGGCAACGCGCTCTCGCTGGCCTGGGTGAGCATGGCGCTGAGCGGCCGCTCGGTGGGCGCCGGTCGCACTCTGATGGAGGCCTGGGACAATCTGCGCGGCGCAACCGCGCCGCTTCCCGCCACGATGCCGACCGCTTCGCTCGAAGAGGCCCGCAAGTGGCTGCGCCTCGCGGACTCCGCCCTCAAGGTGGGCGACTGGGCCGGCTTCGGCCGTGCGTTCGACGCTCTCAAGCAGGTTCTTGGCACTCACGACAGCCTGTCGCATTGAGCTTGCTGGGCCCCGGGCGGCGGGGCTAGGTTCCTCGCGCCTTGGCCCCTGGGATCGGGAGATACATGCGGACCGCGGTGTTGGCGCTCGGGGGCAATGCGCTCGCTCGCGCGGGCGAGCGGCCGACCATCACGAACCAGTTTCGCCACGCGCGGGAGAGCGTAGCGCCCATCGTCGAGCTCGCGCGGCAGGGGTGGGCGATCGCGATCGTGCACGGCAACGGCCCTCAGGTAGGCGACGAGCTGGTGCGCAACGAGGTTGCCCGGCGGGTGGTCGAGCCGCTGCCCCTCGGCGTCCTCGTCGCCAACACCGCCGGCTGGATCGGCTACATGCTCCAGCAGTCGCTGCAAAACGCGCTGCGCTTCGGCCAGGTCCAGCGGGACGTGATCACCGTAATCACCCAGACCCGAGTGGACCCCTACGACCCCGCCCTCAACCTTCCGACCAAACCCATCGGTCACGCGCTCCCCGACGACCTCGCCGAGCAGCTTCGCGAGGCCGGTGTCGCAGTCGGCCGGGATGGCGCGGGCAAGTGGCGCCGGCTGGCCGCGAGCCCCGTCCCGCTCGGCATCGTGGAGCTGCCCCTGGTCCGGCGCCTTGTCGGCGAAGGTGTGATCGTCGTCGCGGCCGGCGGCGGTGGGCCCCCGGTCTACGATCACCCGCTCCTCGGCTATGAGGGGCTCGACGCCGTGGTGGACAAGGACCGGGTCGCCGCCATCCTCGCCCGGCAGCTCGAGGCGGAGGTGCTGATGATCCTCACCGACGTGGATGCGGTATACGCCGGCTGGGGAACGCCGGCGGCGCGGGCGCTTCGCCGCCTCACGCTGGCGGAGGTGGGGGATCTCGTGACGTCCGGCGGGGTCAACGAGGGTGGCATGCGGCCCAAGGTCGAAGCGGCCGCCGGATTCGTCGAGGCGTCCGGCGGCCGGGCGATCATCGCACGGCTCAACGACGGCCCCGCGGCGCTCCGCGGCGAGGCGGGAACGACGATCGTGAGGAACTAGGTGAACATCCACGAATACCAGGCTCGCGCGCTGCTCAAGGCGCAGGGCATTCCGATGCTCGACGGTGACGTCGCCTCCACCCCGACCGAGGCCGAGGCGATCGCCCGCCGCCTGGGCGGGACGGTGGTGATCAAGGCGCAGGTGCACGCCGGCGGCCGGGGCAAGGCCGGAGGCGTCCGGCTCGCCAAGAGCCCGGGTGAGGCGCTCGACCACGCCTCCGAGATCCTCGGCATGGAGATCAAGGGGCTCACCGTTCAGAAGGTGCTCGTCGTTCCGGCCGCGGAGATCTCCTCCGAGAGCTACGTCGGCCTCATCATGGATCGCGAGACCCAGCGGCCGGTGTTCATGGTCAGCTCGGCCGGAGGGGTGGACATCGAGGAGGTGGCGCAGAAGACGCCCGAGAAGATCGTGCGCTTCCCGGTGGACCCGACCTACGGGCTCTTCCCGCACCAGGCGCTCCGGCTTGCCCTCGGTCTCTACATGGACTTTGGGCAGGTGAAGGCCGCGGCCAAGATCATGGAGCAGCTCTACGCCGCCTTCGTGGCCAACGGCGCGTCGCTGGCGGAGATCAACCCCCTGGTCACCACCCCGCACGGCCGGGTGCTGGCGCTCGATGCCAAGATCGTCATCGACGACAACGAGCTGTTCTGGCGGCCCGACCTGGGCCTCCTCCGCGACGAGACCGCGGAGGAGCCGAGCGAGGCGGCGGCCCGGCGCGCGAACCTGTCGTTCATCAAGCTCGACGGCGACGTCGGCTGTGTGGTGAACGGCGCCGGTCTCGCGATGGCCACCATGGACCTGGTGAAGTACTACGGCGGCGAGCCCGCCAACTTCCTCGACATCGGCGGGAGCTCGAGCCCGGAGAAGGTGATCAACGCGCTCAAGATCATCACCGCCGACCGGCACGTGAAGGCGATCCTCTTCAACATCTTCGGCGGGATCACCCGGACCGACGACGTGGCCAACGGCCTCGTCGCGGCCACGCGCCAGTTCAAGGTGAGCGTGCCCATCGTCATCCGGCTCACGGGCACCAACGAGGCCGAGGCCATCCGTATTCTCAACGCGGTCGGCATGACGGCCCTGAGCGACATGGACGAGGCGGTGGCGCGGGTCGTGACGCTCGCGAAGGAGGCGGCGTGAGCACCTTCGCCGACGAGACGACGCGGCTCCTGGTCCAGGGGATCACCGGCCGCGAGGGATCGTTCCACGCGCGCCAGATGCTGGAGTACGGCACCAACCTCGTCGCCGGGGTGACGCCGGGCAAAGGCGGCCAGCGCTTCGAGGGCAAGGTGCCGGTGTTCGACACCGTCGCCGAGGCGGTGGCCGCGACCGGGGCCAACACCACAGTCATCTACGTCCCACCGATGGCCGCCGCCGCCGCCATCATCGAAGCGGCCGACGGGGCGATTCCGCTGATCGTGTGCATCACCGAGGGGATCCCGGTCATGCACATGAGCCGGACGATGCCGTTCGTGCGGAGCCGCGGCGTGCGTCTCATCGGGCCGAACTGCCCCGGCCTCATCACGCCGGGGAGCCGGGCGAAGATCGGCATCATCCCCGGGAACATCTGCACGGCGGGTCGGGTGGGACTGGTGTCGCGCAGCGGAACCCTGACCTACGAAGTGGTCAACCATCTGACCCGGGCTGGCGTCGGTCAGAGCACCTGCGTCGGGATCGGCGGCGACCCGATCATCGGGACCAACTTCATCGACTGTCTCCGCGCGTTCCAGGACGATCCCGGCACGGATGCCATCGTGATGATCGGCGAGATCGGCGGCACGGACGAGCAGAGTGCCGCGCTGTTCGTGAAGGCGCACGTGACCAAGCCGGTCGTCGGGTTCATCGCGGGCCAGACCGCGCCCAAGGGTCGGCGGATGGGCCACGCCGGCGCCATCATCTCGGGCTCGTCGGGTACGGCCGAAGAGAAGCTCGCCGCGTTCGAGGCGGCGGGCATCGGCATCATGCGCCGGCCGGTGGACGTGATCGACCTGCTGCGGAAGCGGATGTGAAGCTCGCGGATCTTCTCTCCCGCCGGCGCGTCGTGGTCCCGCTCGCCGCCGACACCTGGGAGGCGGGCATCCGCGCACTGCTGGACGCCTGCCTGGCGGACGGCCGGATCCGCGATCCTGGCAAGCTGGAGACCGCCGTGCGCAACGCATGGCCCGAGGACACGCTGAGCCTGGGCCCCCATGCCGTGCTGCCGCACTTCCGGACAGACGCTGTCGATGCGGTGGTCGTGGCGCTCGGCGTCGCCCCAAGACCCATGAAAGGGCAGGGATCGGAGGCGGACGAGGCAGGCGAGGGCGCCCGCATCATGCTCCTGATCCTGGCTCCGCCGCGCGAGGCGGCGGCGTATCTCCAGGCGGTCGCCGCCTTCGCTCGCGCGCTCGCGCGGCCCGATGTGGTGGACGGGCTGCACGCCGCCCGGACGCCGGAAGACGTGCTTGGATTGCCCGGCTTGCAGGGCGTGCGTCTGGAGGAGGAGCTGCTGGTCAGCGACGTGATGTCGCCCGTGGGCGTCGCCCTCGAGCCCGAGCAGCCGATCGAGGCCGCCGCCCGTCTACTCGCGAGACGCGGTCTCGACGCGGCCCCGGTGATCGGGCCGGACGGCGTGGTGATCGGGCTGCTCTCGAGCCGGGAGCTGCTCCGTTATTTTCTGCCCGCCTACGTGCTGCGGGTGCAGACCGGTGAGCACAAGGCGACGGCCCGGGCTCAGGCGGCGGCCGCAGCCGCGGCCTCGGGGCAGGTCGGGAGCATCATGGCCCGCAACGTTCTCTGTGTATCCGAGGACCAGTCCCTGTCCGACGTGGCCAGCCTGCTCGCCAACAAGGAAGTCTCGTGTCTGCCGGTGGTGAGGGACGGGGTGCTGCGGGGAGTGCTCACGCGGGCGGAAATCGTCAGGAAACTGGTAGGACAGTGACCTCTCACTCCCCACTTTTTCGGAGGCCCGTTTGTCCGAGCTGACTCTCGGCATCGTCAAGCCCGACGCCATCGAGACCGGAAAGGCCGGGCTCATCATCGCCCATCTTCAGCGTGAAGGGTTCGTGCTGCGGGCCGCCCGGCTCGTGCGGCTCACTCCATCGCAGGCCGGCGAGTTCTACGCCGTCCACCGGGGCCGTCCTTTCTACCCCGACCTGGTCCAGTTCATGACCAGCGGGCCCTGCCTGCCCATGGCGCTCGAGCGCGACGAGGCGGTGGCGCACTTGCGCACCGTCATCGGCGCGACCGACCCCAAGGAGGCCGCGGCCGGGACGATCCGGAAGCTGTACGCCGAGTCCAAGGGCCGAAACGCCATCCATGCTTCGGACAGCCCGGAAAATGCCGCCAGCGAGGTCGGGTTCTTCTTCCCGGGGGGAGAGTTGGCGGGGCTGTGGGGAAAGGGGTCAGCGACTTGACGTAAGTCCGGTTCCCAGAGTAGTTTATCGGGCTATGCTTCGGGTCGATCTACGCGATCTCAACCGGGGTCCGGTCGAGACCGTTGGGCGGCTCGAGCCGGACGATCCGGTGTTCCAAGGGCTCGAGCTCGACCTCATCGGACCGGTGTCCGTCGAGGGGCGGTTGCAAGCCACGGGGCCGGGCGACTACTTCTGGCGCGCCCGCGTGCAATGCGACGTTCGGAGCAATTGCCGGCGCTGTCTGGCGGACGTCGTCCACCACCTCGACGAAGAGCTGGACGTTCTCTTCAGCGACGACCCTGACGCCGCCGACGACCCTGCCGTGTACCTTGTACCCCCGGCGGCGGCCGTCATCGATCTGGCCGAGGTGGTGCGGGAAGAGCTGGCCCTGGCGGTACCGCCGTACCTGGTGTGCCGCGACGAGTGCGCGGGGCTTTGCCCCCGCTGCGGAGCCGATCTCAATGCCGGTGCGTGTGCCTGCGCACCGGCGGAACCAGTCTGAGGATCTCATGGCAGTCCCGAAGCGACGCACCTCGAAGTCGAAGAAGCGGCTCCGCCGCGGGCATCACCATGCCGCGAGTGTGCGGCCCCAGGCGTGTCCCCGCTGCGGCTCGCCCAAGCTCTCGCATCGCGTGTGCGATTCCTGCGGTTACTATCGCGGCAAGAAGCAGGTCGAGGTCGAGGACGCCTGAGCGTGATCCGCGTCGCGGTGGACGCGATGGGGGGCGATCACGCTCCCCGGGCCGAAATCGAGGGGGTCGCCGAGGCGCTCCGCGAGCAACCCGATGACCTGCGCGTCCAGCTCGTGGGTCGTCCCGAGGCCATCGAGGCCGAGCTCGCACGCCATCCGTCGCTCGACCGCGCGCGGATCGAGGTCCACGCTGCGCCCGACGTGATCGGCATGGCGGAGAAGCCGCTCGCCGCTGTCCGCAAGAAACCGCAGTCGAGTCTGGTGGTCGGGCTCCGCCTTCAGGAGGCGGGCAAGTCCGACGCGTTTCTCTCTGCGGGTAACACCGGCGCCGTCCTCGCGGCGTCGACGATGATCCTCGGGCTGCACGACGGGGTCGAGCGGGCCACGGTCGGCACGCTGTTTCCGACCGCCGAAGGCCCGGTCGTCGTGCTCGACGCGGGCGCCAACGTCGACTGTTCCGCCCGGGAGCTGGTGAACTTCGCCTACCTCGGCAGCGTGTTCATGCGGGACCTGCACCGGCGTGCCAACCCCGCCGTCGGCCTGCTCAACGTGGGCGAGGAAGAAGAGAAGGGCAACGCGATCGCGAAGGAAGCGCACCAGCTGCTCAAGCGCGCGTCCGGGCTCAACTACGTCGGCAACATCGAAGGCCGGGACATCCTGGGCCATCCCAAGCACGGCCGGATCGACGTGGTCGTCTGCGACGGCTTCGTCGGCAACATCGTCCTCAAGTTCTACGAGTCGGCCGCGCGCCTGGTCGTCGGGATCGTCCGGCGCGAGGCGCCCGAGGTGCTCACCCGGGAGGACTTCGGCCGCGTGCTCCGGTTCCTCGACTACGCCGAGTACGGCGGAGCCCCGCTCCTCGGCGTGAAGGGCGTGACCATCATGTGCCACGGGTCGTCGAGCCCGAACGCCTTCAAGAACGCAATCCGGGTCGCGACGCAGGCGGTCGCGAGCCAGCTCGACGTCCACATCGGCGCCCAGTTCGCCCAGCGCGCCGCCGCCACCTCCGCATGACGCTCCGCCCCGTCGCCCAGATCGCCGGCCTTGGTATCGGCTTGCCCGAGCAAGTCGTGACCAATCACGACCTCTCCCGCACGCTCGACACGTCCGACGCGTGGATCGTCGAGCGCACCGGGATCCGGGAGCGCCGGATCGCGCGGCCGGACGAGTCGCTCGCGTCGCTCTGCGTCACGGCAGCGAACACGGCGATGGACCGCGCCGGCGTCACCCCGGAGGAGCTGGACGCGATCGTGCTCGCCACCGTCTCGCCCGACCGGCGGATGCCGGGCACCGCGTGCGACGTCCAGGCGCTGCTTGGCGCCAACAACGCGGCCGCCTTCGATATCTCCGCCGCCTGCCCGGGCTTCGTTTATGGGCTGGGCATCGCCGAGGGGTTCGTGGCCACGGGGACCAGCCGCACGGTGCTGGTGTTGGGCGCTGAGAAGCTGTCGTGCATCACCGACTGGCAGGACCGCGCCACCGCGGTGCTCTTCGGCGATGGCGCCGGCGCGGCGATCGTGCGCCCGGCAAAGCCGGACGGCCGCGGCATCCTGTCCACGTTCCTCAAGACCGATGGGCGCCTCGCGCCGCTGCTCTGGATCCCGGGGGGCGGGTCGCTGGAGCCGCTGAGCGAGAAGGTCCTGCACGAGCGGTCGTATCTCATGCAGATGAAGGGGCGCGAGGTCTTCAAGGCGGCCGTGCTGGCGATGGCGGAGGCCACGGACGAGGCGCTGCGACGCGCCTGCGTCACCGCCGACCAGATCGACCTCTTCGTCCCCCACCAGGCCAATCTCCGGATCATCGAGGCGACCGCGAAGCACGCCGGGATCCCGATGGACAAGGTCATGGTAAACCTGGAAAAATACGGCAACACGTCGGCCGCCTCGATCCCGATCGCGCTGGACCAGGCGCTGAGCGAGGGACGGATCGGCAAGGGCTCGCTCCTGCTGTTCGTGGCGTTCGGGGCCGGGTTCACCTGGGGGAGCGCCGTCGTCCGGTGGTGACGGTGGTCATGTGCCCCGGGCAAGGGGCGCAGAAGGTCGGGATGGGGAGGGACCTCGCCGAGCGCTTTCCGGCGGCGCGCGCGGTCTTCGCCGCGATCGACGACGCACTCGGCGTCCCGCTCTCCCGGATCATGTGGGAAGGTCCGGAGGAGGAGCTCACCCGAACCCACAACGCGCAGCCTGCCATCCTCGCCCATTCGGCGGCGGTGCTTGCGGTGATCGGTGAGGCGCTGGGACGGCCCGGCGCGGCCGCGGGGCACAGCCTGGGTGAGTACAGCGCCCACCTCGCTGCCGGCAGTCTCTCCGCGACCGACGCCGCCCGTCTGGTGCGGCGCCGGGGCGAGCTCATGTACGAGGCCGGTCTGGAGCGGCCCGGCGCCATGGCCGCGGTGCTCGGGCTCGATACCGCGGCGGTCGAGGCTGCCTGCCGGGAGGCCTCGAACGGGAATGGCGTCGCCGTCGCGGCCAACCTCAACACGCCGGAGCAGACCGTCATCTCGGGCGACCCCGACGCGGTCGCCCGGGCGGGCGAGAGCTGCCGCGCCCGCGGAGCCAAGCGGGTCGTGCCGCTCAAGGTGAGCGGCGCGTTCCATTCGCCGCTGATGGCGCCGGCCGTCCCGGGGCTCCGGGCCGCGCTCGCCGCCGCGGCCTTTCGGGACGCACGGTGTCCGGTCGTCGCCAACGCTACGGCCGAGCCGGTCTCGAGTCCGGCGGACGCGGTGCGGACGCTGGTCGAGCAGCTCACCGCACCGGTACGCTGGGTGGAATGCATGCAGCGCGCGGCGGCCCTGGCTCCGGGCGCCACGTTCGTGGAGGTCGGGCCCGGCAACGTGCTCGCCGGGCTGCTCAAGCGGATCGTGCCGGAGGCGAAGGCAGTGACGGTGGGGACGGCGGAGGAAGTCGAGCGCTTCCTAACTGCGTGAACGGTGAACAGTAAACAGTGAACAGGGAGGGTTGGTGTCGCACCGAGGCGCCTGTTCACTGTTCACGGTTCACGGTTCACCCTGAAAGGCTCCGATGGTCACCATCGATCTCGCTGGGAAAGTGGCTTTCGTGACCGGCGGTACCCGCGGCATCGGGCGCGCCATCGCCCAGGCGCTGCGTGGGGCAGGGGCGCGGGTCGCCATCACCGGCCGCGACGCCGAGCGGGCTCGGGCGGCGGCCGCGGAGCTGGGCGAGGACGTCGCCGGGTTCGGGTGCGAGCTGGCTGATCCGGCACAGGTGGAGGCGGCCGTCGCGGCGGCGGAGGCGGCGCTCGGGCCGATCGACATCCTGGTGAACAACGCCGGCCTCACCCGCGACCAGATCGTGCTCCGGATGAGCGAGTCCGACTGGGACACCGTACTCGACGCGAATCTCAAGGGCGCCTTCCTCACGATCCGCGCGGTGCTCAAGGGCATGATGAAGCGGAAGGCGGGCCGCATCATCAACGTCACGAGTATCGTCGGGCTCACGGGGAACAAGGGGCAGGCGAATTACGCCGCCTCGAAGGCCGGGCTCATCGGGCTCACGAAGTCGGTGGCGAAGGAGTACGCCAGCCGGAACATTCTGGTGAATTGCGTGGCCCCGGGCTTCGTGGAAACCGCCATGACCGGTGCCTTGCCGGTCGAGGCGCGGTCCACGTTATTACAGCAGATCGCCCTGGGGCGACTCGGGCGGCCGGAGGACATCGCCGGCGCGGTGCTGTTCCTGGCCTCGGACCTGGCGGGTTACGTCACCGGGCAGGTGCTGGTCGTGGATGGTGGGTTGGTCATCTAGGCGGACCCTCAATCGCGAACGAGGACGACATGAGCGACGTCGAAGAGAAGGTCAAGGACATCATCGTCGAAGAGCTCGGGGTGGAGCGCGAGAAGCTCAAGCCCGACGCGAGCTTCATGGAAGACCTTGGCGCCGACTCCCTGGACACGGTCGAGCTCGTCATGGCCTTCGAGAAGGAATTCGACATCGACATCCCCGATGAGGAGGCGGAAAAGCTCCGCACCGTCGGTGATGCGATGAACTACCTGCACCAGAAAATCGGGAAATAGCTTGACCCACCGTGTTGTCGTCACCGGCCTCGGCGCGGTGACCCCCATCGGAACCGACGTTGAGTCGACCTGGGCCGGCCTCCTGGCCGGCCGGTCAGGGGCCGCGCCGATTACCAAGTTCGATCCCGGCAAGCTCCAGGTCCGCTTCGCGTGCGAGGTGAAGGGGTTCGATCCTTCCCGCTACATGGACCGTAAGGAAGCCCGGCGCTACGACCTCTTTGCCCAGTTCGCCCTCGCGGCTGCGCACGAAGCGATCACGCAGGCCGGGCTCGAGGGCAAGGTCCCTGTCCCGGAGCGCACCGGCGTCATCATCGGCAGCGGCATCGGGGGGATGCAGACCTACGAGGAGAACTGCTCGATCTATCTGACGAAGGGCCCCGACCGCGTGTCGCCCTTCTTCGTGCCGATGTACATCCCCGACATCGCCGCCGGACTGGTGTCCATGCGCTACGGCCTCCGTGGGCCGAACTTCTGCACGGTCTCCGCGTGCGCCTCGTCCGCGCACGCGCTCGGCGAGGCGTACACGATGATCCGGCACGGCATGGCCGACGCCATGGTGAGCGGAGGCTCCGAAGCTGCCATCACCGGTCTCACCGTGGCCGGATTCCAAAACATGAAGGCGCTCTCCACCCGCAACGACTCGCCCGAGACGGCGAGCCGCCCGTTCGATCTCGATCGCGACGGGTTCGTGCTGGCCGACGGCGCGGCCGTCGTCGTGCTCGAGAGCCTGGAGCACGCCGAGCGCCGCGGCGCCCGGATCCTGGGGGAGATGGTCGGCTACGGCCTGAGCGCCGACGCCCATCACCTCACCCAGCCCGCCCCGGAGGGGCGGGGCGCAGCGCAGGCCATGCGGGACTGCCTGGCCGGCGGAAACATCGCGCTGGAGGACGTGGGCTACATCAACGCGCACGGGACCTCCACGCCCCAGGGCGACGTGGCGGAGACCCAGGCGGTCAAGTCGGTCTTCGGCGAGCGCGCCCACAAGCTCGTCTTTGGCTCGACCAAGTCCATGACCGGCCATCTCCTGGGCGGGGCGGGCGCGCTCGAGTTTGTCATTTGCCTTCTCGTCACGACTTGCGGCGTGATCCCGCCGACGATCAACCAGTTCACTCCGGATCCCGAGTGCGACCTGGACTGCGCCCCGAATGAAAAGGTGAACCGGGACGTGCGCGTTGCGCTGTCGAATTCGTTCGGGTTCGGGGGACACAATGTGACGGTGGCGGTGAGGAGATATGAGGAGTAGCTGTTAGCCATTAGCTGTTAGCCATCAGCCGTCGGCCTTTCCTTGCGGCGCTCCAGCTTCCGCGCGAGTGACGCGAGCATCCGCTGGACCTCGTGGGTTCTCCCTTCGAGCTCGTCGCAGCATTCCGCCGGCAGCAGCTCCATGCGGGCCACGGCCCTCGGCGATGTTCGCGCCGATTGAGGCCACCGCCCGGCGCAGCTGACCGGTGAGGCCATAGAGCTCCGCCCGCGGAAACCCCTGCGTGGCGCGGCAGATATCGAGCCTCAGCCGATGCGCTTTCTTCCAGACCTCGAGCCGCGTAAAATGCTGCACCGGAACCTGGCCTCCCGCGAGCCGTTCCAGGGTAGCGGAGGCTCGGCCCGGACGCCGTACCGAGCCCCCCGGACCCGGAGCCTTCCCGCGCGGGCCTGATTGGCTGATGGCTAACGGCTAACGGCTAAAGGCTAACGGCCAAAGGCTAGTGGCTAACGGCCATTAGCTAACGGCTAATAGCCTATATACTTTACCTCATGCCCTCCCTCCTCGACCTCGATCGCCTTCGTGACCCCGCGCTACGCCCGATCGGCGAGAAGGTGGCACAGGGGGAACGGCTCGACGCCCCCGACGGCCTGACCCTCTACGCCACCAGCGACCTCCTGGGCCTCGGCCTGCTGGCCGACTTCGCCAACCGCCGGAGGAACGGCGACCGCGTCTTCTTCTCCGCCAACCAGCACATCAATCCGACCAACGTCTGTGTGCTCCGGAACACCTGCGTGTTCTGCTCCTTCGCGCGCATGCCGAAGGAGGACGGTGCCTACACCCGGTCGCTGGACGAGGTATACGCGGAGGCGGAGCAGGCCCGCGGCAGCCCGACCCGCGAGTTCCACATTGTCGGCGGGCTGCACCCGAAGCTCCGGCTGAGCTACTACACCGACATGATCCGCGGGCTCAAGGAGCGCCACCCCGGCGTGCACATCAAGGCGCTTACCGCGGTCGAGATCGCCCACCTGGTGCGGATCGAGAAGTCCACGCCCCGGGACGTGCTGCTAGCGCTCAAGGAGGCGGGGCTCACGAGCCTGCCCGGCGGCGGCGCGGAGGTGTTCAGCACGGCTGTCCGGGCCACGATCGCCGAGCGGAAGCTCACCGGCCAGGAATGGCTCGAGGTCCATCGCGTGGCCCACGAGCTCGGCATCCCCAGCAACTGCACCATGCTCTACGGCCACGTGGAGACCGCCGCCGACCGGATCGAGCACCTTGCTATGCTCCGCTCGCTCCAGGACGAGACCGGCGGGTTCCTCACCTACATCCCGCTCGCCTACCATCCCGATCACAACGAGCTTGGGGAGGAGCTGGGGCGGGTGGGCACCGCGACCACCGGTTTCGAGGACTTGAAGGCCATCGCCGTCGGGCGGCTGTTCCTCGACAACATCCCCCACATGAAGACCCATTGGCCCATGGTGACGCCGTTCCTCTCTCAGATCGCGCTCGGCTTCGGCTGCGACGACGTCGAGGGGACGGTGATCTACGAGCGGATCTACCACGAGGCGGGGGCCCACACCGACATGGGGATGCCGTATCTCGAGCTGGTGCGGTTGATCCGGGGAGCAGGCAAGCGGGCGGTGGAGCGGGACAGCCTGTACCAGCCGGTGCGGGACACGTTCGACGACCCGCCGCCCGAGGAACCGGTGCGGCGTGGCATGAGCCTGCCGGTGGTGCACGCGGCATGAGGCTCGGCCGCATCCCCTGGATCAACTGCTATCCGGTGTACGGGGCGATCGACCGCGCGCTCGTGCCGGTGACGGCCGAGCTCGTGACGGGCACGGCCTCGGAGCTGAACGACCTCCTCGCTGCAGGCGAGCTGGACGTGAGCGCCGTCTCCGCCGTCGAGTATGCGCGGAACGCCGCCGCCTATCATCTGCTTCCCGACCTGGCCATCACCTGCGACGGGCCGGTACACAGCGTGGCGCTCTTCTCGCGCCGGCCGGTGGAGGAGCTGTCGGACTCGACCGTGCTCCTCACCGCGTCGTCCCGCACGTCGGTACTGCTGCTCGAGCTGTTGTGCCGGCACTGCTGGGGGATCGCTCCGCGGTTCGCGACGGTGAGAGCCGAGGCCACCGACCTCGAGGGCCTGGCCGGGCTGCCGCACGAGGCGGTGCTGGTGATCGGTGACGCGGCGCTGCTGCTCACGGCCCGGCAAGCGTACCCGATCAAGGTGGACCTCGGGGCCGAGTGGCAGGCCTGGACCGGGCTCCCGTTCGTCTTCGCGGTGTGGGCCGCACGACGGGAGGCGGCTCCGGCGCCGGTTCGGGCGATCCACTCGCGCCTGCTCGAGTCGCGGGAGTGGGGGCTGGCCCACCTGGACGAGCTGGCCGCCGACGCGGCACGCCGCACCGGCGTGGACGAGCCGGTCTGCCGGGCCTACTTGGCCGACCTGGACTACGCGCTATCCTATCGGCACCTGGCCGGGCTCACGGACTTCTTCCGCCGCTTGGCGCAGGACGGGCTGGTGCCCGATGGGTCACTTTCCTTTATCTCAGCAGCGTAACAGATTGATAGTATGAGCGTTGTCGATCGCACTTCAAGTGAATTCAAGAGCTATCTCGAGCTCTACGATCGGGCCGATCTCCTCGAGCTCGGCTCGCTCGCCGACGCCGAGCGCTGGCGGCTCCATCCCGAGCGCGTCGTCACCTACATCATCGACCGGAACATCAACTACACCAACGTCTGCGTTGCGGACTGCGCGTTCTGCGCGTTCTACCGCCGGCCGAAACATCTCGAGGGCTACGTCCTGAGCTTCGAGGAGATCGGCCGGAAGATCGACGAGTGCAAGGCGCTCGGCGGCGTCCAGATCCTGATGCAGGGCGGGCACAACCCGTACATCCCGTTCGACTGGTATCTGGACCTGATGCGCTACATCAAGCGCAACCACCCGATCCACATCCACGGCTTCTCCCCGTCAGAGATCGTGTTCTTCGGCGAGCGGTTCGGACTCTCGGTGCCGGAGGTGATTCGCCAGCTGCGGGAAGCGGGGCTCGACAGCATTCCCGGCGGCGGCGGGGAGATCCTGGTTGACGAGGTGCGCCAGCGGGTCGCCAAGAAGAAGGCCCAGACCGACGAGTGGCTGGGCGTGCAGGAGGAGGCGCACCGGCAGGGAATGAAGACGTCGGTGACGATGATGTACGGTCTGGGCGAGAGCCTCGCCGACCGGATCGAGCATCTCTTCCGGGTGCGCGAGGTCCAAGCTCGGACCGGCGGCTTCACCGCGTTCATCTGCTGGCCGCTTCAGCCGGAGGGCACGCCCGGCATGTCGCACTATCGGAAGACGGACGCGGTGACTTATCTGCGCACGCTCGCGATCAGTCGCATCGTCCTCGGCAACGTGCCGAATATCCAGTCCTCCTGGGTGACGATGGGGCACAAGGTGGGGCAGGTGGCGCTCCGTTTCGGCGCCAACGACTACGGCAGCCTCATGATGGAAGAGAATGTCGTCTCCGCGGCGGGCACGACCCATCGCACCACGCTCGCGGAGATCGAGCGGCTCGTGCGCGACGCTGGCTACGAGCCGCGCCGCCGGCGGCAGGACTACTCGGTGATCGAGGAGCCGGTCGCAGCATGACGACGGGGGCGCCGGAGGGCGGCGCCGGGCGCGCAGACGCGACGTCCGGGGTGGGTGGCCCGCAGGGCGCGTCAGTTCCCGCCACTGGATCGGAAGGCTGGCGGGACGAGCGTAGCGGGAACTGCAGCGCCCCAAGGGCCGCTCACCCCGGCGGAGCGTCCCAAGCGCCCGGCGGAGCCCCCGTGTCGCTCGCGTCGCCTCAGCCCCGCCCGTGATCCGCGTCGGCATCGGCTACGATTCCCACCGCTTCGTGGCCGGCCGCGCCCTCGTGCTCGGCGGCGTCACGGTGCCCCATCCCTACGGACTCGCCGGCCACTCCGACGCCGATGCCGTCGCCCACGCGCTCACCGATGCGATCCTGGGTGCGGCCGCCGCGGGCGACATCGGTCGGCTCTTCCCGGATACCGATCCCCGCTGGAAAGACGCCGACTCCATGGAGCTCCTCGGCTCGGCGCACGAGGTCGTGCGCCGCAAGGGCCTGGCGTTCCGGCAGGCGGATCTCACCATCATCGCCGAGCAGCCGAAGCTGGCCCCGCACCTCGCCGCGATGGCCGAGCGGCTCGCCGGGCGGCTGGGCGTGGGGGTGGGCGACATCAGCGTGAAAGCGAAGACGAACGAGGGCATGGGCTTCATCGGCCGCGGCGAGGGTCTGGCGGTGTTCGCCGTGGCGACCCTGGAGGCCAGCTGATCGAATCGGTCCTGGAGTGGCTGGCGGGACTGCCGCCGCCCGCCGTGTACGCGTTCCTCGCACTCATCGCGGCGGTCGAGAATGTGGTCCCGCCCGTCCCGGCCGACCTGGCCGCGCTTCTGGGAGCGTTCCTCTCGCATCGGGGCGTCACTTCGTCGGCCGCGGTCTTTCTGGTCGTCTGGCTCGCGAACGTGGGCGGGGCCTTCGGCGTCTATCTCGCGGCCCGCCGCTACGGCCGCCGACTCTTCGCCACTGCCGCGGGCCGGCGGCTCCTCACGCCCGAGGCGATCGGCGTCATCGAGCGGGAGTACCTGCGATTCGGCCTCGCCGGCATCTTCCTCGCCCGCTTCCTGCCGGGGATCCGCGCGGTGGTCCCGCCCTTCGCCGGTATCGCCAACCTCTCGCCGCTCCGCGCCGGGCTGCCCATCGCCCTCGCCTCAGCCATCTGGTACGGCGGGATCACCTTCCTCGGCGCCGAGCTGGGTGCGAATTGGGATCGGATCAGCGTGATCCTGTCCGGCGTCAACCGTACCCTCGGGTGGCTCGCGGTCCTGCTTGTGGTGATATGGGTCGGCGTGGCCTGGCTGCGTTCGCGGCGCCGGCGCCGGCAGCGAGTGTGGGACGCCGCTACGCGGGCCCTCGGTGAGCCGAAGCCGACGGGCGAGTATGCCACGGTCAACCCGCGGAGCGCGGCCATGCTCGTCGTCGAGCTCGCCTATGCCGACGAAGCCCTCACCCCGGAGGACCGCGCTCTCATCGAGCAGCATCTGCGCAGTCGCTGGGGACTGGATCCGGCCGAGGCCAAGGCGGCGCCGGGCCGTCTGGCACAGTTTCGCGACCGTCTCGTCGAGCGCTTCGGCCGGTCGCAGCGGCTGGCGCTGGTCGAGGGGATGTGGCACGCGGCCTTCAGCG
>JBGPPG010000066.1:0-18108 GCA_041488455.1 Gemmatimonadota bacterium | reverse complement strand
GTCGAGCTGGTTCGCCGCGCCCTTCCGCTCACCCCACGGCTTGAGCAGCACGAATATCGTAGCCGAGTTGGTCTGGTTGGCGCCCAGCAGGAAGTTGAGGCCCACCAGCGAGACCACGTTCTTGATCGCGGGCTGCTCGCTCAGGAACTTCTCGATCCGGCTCGCCACCTCGTCGGTCCGCTGGCGCGACGCGCCGTCGGGCAGCTGAAGGATCATCGCGAAGTAGCCCTTGTCCTCCGTGGGGATGAAGCCGGTCGGCACCCGGCGGAACAGCACGACGATCAGCGCCACCATCACGGCGAAGCACGCCAGGAACGTGACCGGGCGCACCAGCAAACCCCCGACCGCACGCAGGTACCGCTCCCGCATCCGGTCGAAGCCCCGGTTGAACCACCCGAAGAAGCGGAATTTTTGCGACGCGTGCTCGGGTCGGAGCAGAAGCGCGCAGAGCGCGGGCGTGAGCGTGAGCGCGGTGATGCCCGAGAGCACGACCGAGACCACGATCGTGATGGCGAACTGCTTGTACATGAGACCGGTGATGCCGCCCAGAAACGCCACCGGGATGAACACCGAGCAGAGCACCAGCACGATGGCGATCAGGGCGCCGGACACCTGCCGGATCGCGCGGTCCGCTGCCACCGCCGGCGACACCCCCTCCTCCTCCATGATCCGGTCCACGTTCTCGATCACCACGATCGCGTCGTCCACCACGATGCCGATGGCGAGCACGAGCCCGAACAGGGTCAGCAGGTTGATCGAGAAGCCGAGCAGCTCGAGGCCGAAGAACGTTCCGATGATCGAGACCGGGACCGCCAGTACCGGGATGAGCGTCGCCCGCCAGCTCTGGAGGAACACGAACACCACCAGCGTCACCAGCGCCATTGCCTCGAACAGCGTCGTGACCACTTCGCTGATCGACTCGGTGATGAATGGGGTAGTGTCGAAAACGATGCTCCAGCGCACCCCCTGCGGGAACGTCTGGGACAGCTCGTTCAACCGCGCGACCAGCGCCTGCTTCACGTTCAGCGCGTTGGCGCCCGGTCGCAGGTACACCAGGATGTTCGCGGTCGGCTTGCCGTTGACCCGGCCTACCAGGTCGTAGTTGCGCGCCCCCAGTGTCACCCGCCCGATGTCGCTGACCCGCACCAGCGACCCGTCCGGCCGCGCCCGCACGATGATGTTCTCGAATTGGGTGCGGTCCTTGAGCCGCCCGAGTGTCGTCACCGGAATCGTGAGCTGGGTGCCCGCCGGCGCGGGCTCCCGGCCGATCCGGCCGGCCGGGTTGGTCGTGTTCTGCTCCTGTACCGCCGTCGCGACGTCTCCTACCGTGAGGCCGAGCTGCGCCATGCGATCGGGGTCCAGGCTCAACAACATGGAGAACTCGAGCTGGCCGAAGGTGAATGCGTCGCCCACGCCGGGCACCCGCTTGAGCTCGTCTTCCACGTAGATCTTCGAGTAGTTGCTGAGAAACTCGGAGTTGTAACGCGGGTCGTCCGACTGGAGCGCCGTCACGAGCAGGATGTCGGTTTGCGCCTTCTTGACCGTGATCCCCTGCCGCACCACCTCCTGCGGCAGCTGGGGCTGCGCCAGGGCCACCTGGTTCTGCACGTCCACCGCCGCCAGATCGATGTTGCGCGAGATGTCGAAGTAGACCGACAGGCTCATCGTCCCGTCGCTCGCGTTCGCCGACTTGAAGTAGAGCAGGCCGTCGAGCCCCGACAGCTGCTGCTCGATCGGCGCCGCCACCGCCTGGGCCACGTCTTCGGCCGTGGCGCCGGGGTACACGGCCGTGACCTGCACCACCGGCGGCGTGATCTGGGGGTAGCGGTTGAGCGGCAGGGTCACCAGCGCGAACAGGCCCAGCAGGACCACGACGATCGACACCACGGCCGAGAAGATCGGCCGCCGGATGAAGAAGTATCGGATCTCCGGCGAGTCGCTCATCGCTTGTCCTGGATCGGCGGCGCGGCAGACGGCGGCGCCACGGGGGGGGCGCTGTCAGGCCGAACCCGCAGCGTGGTGTCGGACGCGGGGTCGTAGGGAACCGGGTGCACCGGCCGGCCGGGCGCCACTCGCTGGGCTCCCTCCACGATCACCCGGTCCCCGGCCTTGAGGCCGCTCTCGATGAGCCACTGCGTCCCGGCCCACTCGCTCGCGACGATGTCCCGGGCGGAGACCTTGTCCCCCTCACCGAGCACGTAGACGAACGGTCCGTTCAGGCCCTGCTGGACGGCGCGCTGCGGCACCAGCATCGCCTCGGTCCGCTTGAGCCCAAGCATCTGCACCCGCATGAACTGGCCGGGCAGCAACGTGTGCTGCGGGTTGGGGAACTCGGCCCGCAGCTGGAGCGCCCCGGTCGTCGGCTGGAGGGCGAGGTCGATGAAGTTGAGCTTGCCGGTGTAGCCGAACACGCTGCCGTCCGCGAGCGTCGCCTGGACGTCGAGAACGCCCGGCGGGATGATGAGCCGCTTGGCCGCGATATCCCGCCGCCACCGGAGGATCTCCTGGTCCGACGGGCTGAAGAATACGTAGACCGGGTCCACCTGCTCGACCGTCGTCAACAGATCGGTCGGGCCGGAAGCGAGGGCGCCGAGCACCATCAGCGCCCGGCCGGCCCGCCCGCCGATCTCGGCCCGCACGAAGGTGTCGTCGTAGCTCTTCTTGGCGGCCTGGACCGCAGCCTGAGCATCCTGCACCGCGGCCTGGGCTTGCTCCACCGCCGTCTGGGCGTCGTCCACGTCCCGCTGGGCCACCGCTCGCTCGACCAGGAGCGGCTTGAGCCGGGCGAGGTTCCGCTCCGCGTTCGCCAGCGTCGCCCGGTTCTGGGTCAGGCGGGCCTGGGCGCTCTGGTAGTTCGCTGCGTAGGTGCGCGGGTCAATCCGGAAGAGCACCGTTCCCTTCTTCACGTCCGTGCCCTCGACATAGGGTCGCCCGACGATCACACCCGCCACCTGGGACCGCACGTCGACGCGCTTCGACGCTTCCCCCTGCGCCACCCACTCGAACTTCGCAGGCACGGTCTGCGGTTGTACCGTCAGCACCGTGACCTCAGGCGGCGGGGGCGCTGCCGGCGCGGCCTTCTGGCAGGCGGCCAGCGCGAGCAGCATTGCAACCCGCTTCAGCTGTGTCACGAATGTCCCCCCTCAGGCGCGAGCCAGTCGAGTATCTGAAGTCTGGTAAGGTGGCTCTGGTCCTCGAAGCGCGCGAGGGCGCGCCTTGCTCAGCCGCACGGCGCCCGCGAGCATGTTGAGGGAAACGCGGCCCGCGGAGGCATCCAAGTGGTACTGAACCCCCGAGTTGGCCAGAAGGTTCAACCTGGGCCTCCAGGCCAGCCATGGGTGTGAGGCAAATCACCGTTTGCGGCCTGTGGCGCGTAAATGTCCCAGGGAGCGCGAGTTGGTATGGTCAGTGTCGATTCGCAGCGAGCATACACTCACTTCGCTCCACAACAATGCGAGCGCTCACTGTTGTTTCGACGGTCGCCGGTCTCCACTTTGCACGGTAAATCGGTGCAATTTACGTGTTAAGTTGTTGTTGAAAAAGATTTTACACCTTTTTGCCCCTACCCATTACCTCCCCCCATACCTACTTTCCAACCTATGCCGATGCACCCCCTCGTCGGCCACCGGGAAGCACGGCAGCGGCTCGCCCGTGCCGTGCAGTCCGATCGGCTACCCCAGGTTCTGGCCGTGGTCGGGCCCGCCGGGGTCGGCAAACAGCGCCTGGCGCTCTGGCTCGCACAGCTGATCCTGTGCGCCGAGCCGGGCGAGGAGCCGTGCGGCCGGTGCCACCCGTGCCGCCAGGTCCTGGGGCTGGCGCACCCGGACGTACACTGGTTCGTCCCGATCGCCAGGCCCAAGGCGACGGACACGGACAAGCAGATCGAGGAAGCCGCCGAGGCTCTGGCGCAGGCAATGGAGGAGCGGCGAGCCCGGAGCCTGTATGCTCCGCCGGACGGGATGGCGAGTCACGGCTTGGCCAGCGTTCGGCTGCTGCACCGGCGAGCCGCGCTGACACCCGTCGCCGCCCGCCGAAAGATCTTCATCCTGGGGGAGGCGGATCGGCTCGTGCCCCAGGAGTCGAGCCAGGAAGCCGCGAATGCGCTCCTCAAGCTGCTCGAGGAGCCGCCGGCCGACAGCCTGTTCGTGCTGACGACAGTGGACGCGAGGCGGCTCCTGCCGACCATTCGGTCGCGCGCAGTGCCCCTGCGGCTTGGCCGGTTGAGCAACGCTGAGGTTGCCGAGGTGCTGCGGAGCGAAGGCATGACCACCGACGGACTGCGGGCCCGTGTTGAGTTGGCGGGCGGATCCGTTGGCGCTGCCCTCGCGGACGGCGAAGCCGGCGGCGCCGCCTACGACGCCGCCCGGGAGATGCTCGAGGCGGTCCTAGCCGGACGGGCCGGGCTGCCGGCTCGGATGGAGCGGGCGCTCCGTCAAACCCCGTGGGCCGCCCGGGGCGAGTTCACCGCGATGCTCGACGCCCTGGCGGACACGCTGGGGGAGGCGGCGCGGGCGGCGGTGGGAGAAACGCCGCGCCGCTCGCTCCCCAACGGGCTCAGGAATCGCCGCGATCCGGCGGCCCTGATCCGGGCGATCGACCGGGTGGCCGATGCCCGGGAGGCCGCGGCCGGAAACGTGAACCCCCAGCTGCTCCTCGCAACACTGGGCGAGGACCTGGCGGAGGTGCTATGAAGCTCTCGCACCTGGACGAGGGGGGCCGGGCCCGGATGGTGGACGTCGGGGACAAGCCTGTGACGGAGCGCACTGCGGAAGCGGAGGGCGCCGTCCGAATGTCCCGGGAGGCGTTCGAGGCGATAGCGGCGGCCGCGGTCGAGAAGGGGGACGTCCTGACCGTGGCGCAGGTGGCGGGCACGATGGCCGCGAAGCGGACCGGCGAGCTCATCCCCCTGTGCCACCCGTTGGGGCTCGACCACGTGGCCGTGGAAACCGTGCTCGACGCCAGGCTCCCCGGCGTGCGGGTCCGCGCCACAGCGCGCGTGCGGGGCCGGACCGGAGTGGAGATGGAGGCACTCACCGCGGTGGCGGTGGCGTGTCTCACCGTGTACGACATGACGAAGGCAATCGATCGAGGAATGGTCATCGAAGACGTTCGGCTCGTGGCGAAGACCGGGGGAACCCGGGGTGACTGGCGCCGCACGGCGGAGTAAGCCGGCGGGCTTCCCGTTCAAGGAGGACATAGATGAGGGCACCAACCCGGAAGAAACCCGCGAAGCGGGAGCACACCGAGCGCGTGGTCTGGCGCGGTGCGCTGCTGCTCACTGCCGCGCTGGGCATCGGCGCGTTGGGCGGGTGGTTCAAGCGGGCCCGTGCCACGCAGGACAAGACCGTCACCGTGAGCGATCCGGGCCGGCTGGCGCGGCAATTCGGGTCGCTGAGCGATGAGGTGGCCTCGGCCCGCGGCGAAACCGCGGTCGCCCGGCTCCAGCTCGAGCGCGCCGACGCGGTGATGGAATACTCGACCAAGTATCAGATCCCGGCGGATCTCGCCGAGGCGATCTATGACATTTCGCTGAGCGAGGGGATCGACCCGTCGCTCGGCTTCCAGCTGGTCAAGATCGAGAGTGACTTCAAGCGCACGGCTCACAGCCCGGCGGGCGCAATGGGCTACACCCAGCTTCAGCTGGCGACGGCGCGCTTCTACGACAGCGGCATCACCACGGAGCGGCTCCTCGACCGGGACGTCAACCTGCGGATTGGCTTCCGCTTTCTCAAGGATCTGATGGGGCAGTTCAACAACGACATGCACCTCGCCCTGCTCGCATACAACCGGGGGCCTGGCAAGGTGGCCGAGATTCTGGCGGAGGGCGGCGATCCGAAGAACGGGTACTCGGACGCCGTGTTGAAGGGGTATCGGCCGCCGCACACCGCGGCCGCGCGCCCGCCGGAGACCGGCTGGCGCTAGGCGGGAATCTTGAGCCGGGCGCCGCGCTTGAGCGTGGCGTCCTCCGACAATCCGTTCGCTTCTCTCAGGGCCTGGACCGAGATGCCGTACCGTCTCGCCAGGCCCGAAAGCGTTTCACCCGGCCGCACGACGTGGCTGTGGTCCTTGGCAGCCTTGGCCTTGGCCTCCGCCTTCGCCTTTGTCCGAACAGCCACGTCCGGCGGTGAAACCCGAAGCCGCTGGCCCGAGCGGAGCTTCGTCCCCTTGCCCAGCCGGTTCCACACCTGCAGCTGGTGCTGGCTGACGCCGTAGCGCCCCGCGATCAAGCGGAGCGTTTCGCCCCGGCGCACGCGATGGAAATCGCCCTCGGACGCCTCGGGGGCGGCAAGCTGCCGCGCGACTTCCGCCGCCAACGGCCCCGCGGTGGGAATGATGACCCGCTGGCCGGCGCGCAGCGTGCGGCTGCGTAGGCGCGGATTGGACGCCATGATGTCCGCCGTCTCCACGCGGTAGTACTTGGCCAGCCCACCCAGCGTCTCGCCCGACTTCACCACATGCTCGCGGTAGCTCATCCGCTTGGCGGTCGGCAGGTCCGCGTACGCCACCGCCGTAGCCTCGCCGAGGCCAGGGGGAAGGCGGACCACGCTGGCCGAGCCCGGCGGCGTCGTGAGCCGGAGGTATTGGGGATTGAGCTCCCGGATGGCCGCTACCGTCGTGTCCGCCAGCCGCGCGATCACGTCGAGCCCGGTCTGGTCCGGCACCACGATCGAGTCGTACGTGGCCGCTGCCTCGGAAGGCATCGCGGGGAAGCCGTATCTGGCCGGCTCCTTCGCGATCATCGCCGCGGCGATGAGCTTCGGCACATAGTCCTTGGTCTCACGCCGGAGCAGCTTGGTGTCGTACAGCCGGAAGAACGTGGCATCGGACGGGATCGTGTCGTTCTCGTCGTCCGGCAGCCGGTTGAGGCCGCGCGAGACCCGGCCGGCGCCCGCGTTGTAGGCGGCCGCGGCCAGATAGTACGACCCGAACATCTCCGTCAGGTCCTTGAGGTGGCGGGCCGCCGCGTTCGTCGCCTTGATCGGATCGCGCCGCTCGTCCACCCAGCGGTCGATGCGAAGACCGTACAGCCGGGCAGTCCCCTTCATGAACTGCCACATGCCCACCGCTCGGGCCCGGCTGGTCGCCGTGTTGGAGAAGCCGCTCTCGATAAGCGCGAGGTAAACCAGGTCACCCGGGAGCCCGGCTGTCTGGAGCCGGTTGCGGATCATCGCCTCATATCGAGGCATCCGCTCGAGCCAGATTCCGAACCGCTCGCGCGCGCCGCCCCGGAAGAAGTCGAGGTAGTACTGGACCCGGTTGTGGCTGTTGAACCGCTCGACGTCGATGTCGAACGTCGCGGCGGCATTCGTGAGCGCCTTCGCGCCGCCCGGCCCGGAGCCTACGTCGGGAAGCGGCGCCTCCTCGTGGTCGGCGGAATCGGTATGCAGATCGGCGAGGGTCTCGAGGACTGCTTCGTCGGCCGCGGAATCCGACGCGATCCGGAGCTCCTCCGCGAGCTCGCGATCCAGCACTGAATCGGCCAATGGAGCGGGCACCAGCTCGGGGTCGGGCGCGGTGGGAGCCACGGGCTGCGGCTCGGCCGCGGCCACCACGGGCGGGGCGGTGGGGGCGGGGACGCTCTCCGGCGGCGGATGCCCTCCGCACGCCGCGACAACGGCCAATAAGACTACGAGCCTGTACCGGGACATTCGGCGCACTCCCTCCGCGCCGTCGGTTTCCCGGCGCCGGTCAGCATGATCTTATCGGCCAACCGCCCGACCGTCCACCGAATTCAGCGGTGGATTCGGTGTTTCTACGGTCGCGAATTCATCGGCAATCCGCGGGGTCAGCGGCGATTTGACAGGCCGCGCCTACCGCATGAACAGGCGATTGCCGAGCATCCGGTTGGTTGCGTTGAGGACCGCGAGGGCGGCGCCACGGGCAGGGTCCGACTCGGTGAGGTAGGAGCCGACGACCCGCTGAGCACCCTGGTCTCCGTGGGTGGCCAGCGACACGATGACCACCGTGGCGTCGAAGGCGCGAACCGCCTTGACTCCCAGCAGCTCGAAGCCCATTCCACCCGCCACCGCCTGGCCGAGCGCGTTGACGCAGGCCTGGGCGGCGCAGCGAAGCTCACCTGCCTGCGAGGCCAGACCTTCGCATTGCCCAGCGAACTGCTCCGAGTCTCTCCAGGTCAGCCCGACCCGTGCACGACACCGCCCGTTCGACAGGCGGTCGAGCACGAATTCGGCGAATCGGAGTCGGTCGTGCTGGACCATCGGGGGAGACGGTGCCTCCGAAGCTTGGCCCGGCGTGCCGTAGGTACTCTCGTCAGGGGTCGTACGACCTCCACCGATGCGCGGTCGCCGCAGCCGGCAACTTCAGCCGCGACCCGGGCAAAGGTGGCAAAGCCTATGCCACCGACGGGGTCAGGCGCTCTCGAATCTGACCTCGAGCTGATGTTGTTCCGAGGGCCGCCGGACGACGTCTACTTCCAGCCGCGGGCGCCCGGTCGCGTCGGTGTCCGCGCTGACGACGACCATGTGACCGTCGGCCAGCTCCAGCCGAAGCTGCCGCTGGTCCGACCGCATGACCGCATTGGTGACGGTCTTGCTGCGAAGGACGCTCAACGACTCGGCGATGCGCCGCAGCTCTTGCAGCGAGATCTGGGTCATGCGCGTCTTGTCCGCAGAGGAAGGTCGGCCAAGTTGCAGGCGCGTGGGCCATCGGTCAAGGGGAGCCGAAATTCTGGAGGCGGAAACGGCGACGGCCACCCCGATCGGGGTGGCCGTCTGCGCTGCGCGCCTTCCGGCTGCGCTCAGTCTTCCACGACGATCAGGAACTTCGAGGGCGCCCAGAACTCCTCGGGCGACTCGATCTGGAGCTGACCGCGCACCTTGCCCTCCTTCGTGACCGAGTTCGCGGCCAGGTACTCGGGGCTCTGGCGCGAAATGATCTTGTAGTTCTTGTCCTCCCGGGGGAGGGCAATGGCGAGGTCATGCGTCTTGTCGATCCGGGTGAACTGCGCCGGGTCGAGGTTGCGGGCCGGCACGAGGTGGGTGCCGCCGAAGAACAGGAACTTCGACCCTTCCTTGCTCAGCACGCCCTTGTCCATCAGCTCTTTCTTGGTCCCCACCGCGTAGTACACCGTGTTCTTGTAGGTGGTGAGCTGGGAGACGGTGTCGGTCAGCGCGACCTTGTCGGCCGTGAGCTGCTGGTTCTGCGAGGAGATGGTGTCCACCTTGCTGTTGAGCGAGGCAATCTCGACCTTCTGGCTCTCGATGACGGCGGTGTATTCCTGCTCCTGCCGCTCCGCGGTGGCCTTGAGATCGGCGATCGTCTGCTTGGCTGCCTCGAGCTGGGCCATGAGCCGCTGGTTGTTGCGGCCTGTCTTCTTCAGCCGGCTGCTGGTGGCGTCGAGCTTCTGCTCGCTCTCGTTCAGGCGGGCGATGACTTCCTTGATCCGGCCAAGGACGGCCGTGCGCTCTTCAGCGGCGCCCGACGAGGTCTTCTCGCTGGCGGGCACCGGCGCCACGCCAACGCTCTTGACCTGAGCCAGCTCGGTGTTCATGTCGTTGACGAACTTGGTGGTCTCGAGGACTTCGTTGAGCAGGCTATCCTTCTCCGCGGCCGTTTGCTTCGCCTCGGCGAGAGCTGCGTTCAGCTTCTCTCGGTCCGCGCAGCCGGTGGAGCCGGCGGCCAAGAAGACCGGCAGAAGAAGCCAAGCGAATCTCCGCATACAACCCCCTTCGAAACATGATGGATGCACCCACGGCAGCATTCCGGCCGCGGCAAAACCCCGATGCGCGGCCCGCCTCAGCCTGCAAGCGGCCCGCCCCTCAACACACTCTGGACGACGACGCAGGTAAGTCTATACGGATGGCGCTGTAAAGGCCAGGGACCACGTCCCCGAGGCCTGGGGGTCCCCGACCCCCGGTCGCACAAGTCCGGCAGTGGGCGTATGTTGGGGATGAGGGCGGTGGGAATCGAACCCACGACCTAGGGATTAAAAGTCCCTTGCTCTACCAATTGAGCTACGCCCCCGGCCCTGAAAACGTGGCCGGAGCCCACCCGAAACTCAAGAGACCGCTCGGAAGCTCGGCCATGCGATCCGGAATCGGCATCGCCCTGTGCCTGCTGGCAACCACCCTCGCCACGTCCGGTGTCGCCCAGAGCGCCCCCTCCCCGGACCGGTGGCAGATCACGCTCGGCGACGGGCGAACCCTCTGGGACGTCCGCCTGGTGAAGCTGGAGGGAGAATCGCTGCACGTCCGCCGGGGAGACTCGCTCGCCGTCGTGTCGGTCAGCCAGGTGACCGAGCTCCGCCTCATCCAGAAGTCGGAGATACGAATGGGGGAGGGCGCCGCGGGAGCGATGTCCGCGCTGACCGGCGCCGACGACGAGGTGTACGACCTCACGCCGCTGGAGTTCGCCGACCGGCTCCGCGCCGTGCAGAAGGTGCTCCTCTATCACCCGCCTGAAGGAGCGTCTGCCGGGCCCTGAGACGCCCGCTTGCCTTCGCTTCGGGGCTGCCGTAGTCTCCCTCGACCCTCCCCGCGGACACCCGACCCTATGGACTGGAACGCGCTGGCGGACCGGTCACTCGACGGCGAGCCGGCGACGGCCGCCGAGGCTTTGGCGGTGCTCGCCGCGAGCGACGAGGAGCTGCTCGACGTCCTGGCCGCGGCGTTCCGGGTCCGGTTCCATCACCACGGGCGCGACGTGCGGCTGCATGTGCTCCGGAACGCGAAGAGCGGGCTCTGTCCGGAAGACTGCGCGTTCTGCAGCCAGTCGGTGGTCCATCACACCGGAGTCGAGCGCTATCGTCTTCAGTCGGTTGAGGAGCTGGTCGCCGGCGCGCACGATGCGCACCGCATGGGCGCCGTGAAGTACTGCATGGTGACCGCGACCCGCGGCCCGTCCGACCGCGAGCTGGACGTCATCTGCGAAGCCGTGCGACGGATCAAGACCGAGGTCCCGATCAACATCTGCACCTCGCTCGGCATCCTGAAGGACGGCCAGGCCGAGCGGCTGGCGGCAGCGGGCGTCAACCGCTTCAACCACAACCTCGAGTCGTCCCGCCGGTTCTTTCCGGAAATCTGCTCCACCCACTCCTTCGACGATCGTGTCGCCACCGTGCGGCGCGTGCGCGCCGCCGGCATGGAGGCGTGCTGCGGCGGGATCATGGGCATGGGGGAGAGCCTGGAAGACCGCGTCGGGCTCGCGCTGGAGCTCCGCGCTCTGGAGGTGGAGTCCATCCCGGTGAACTTCCTTGATCCGCGGCCGGGCACTCCCCTCGCGGGGGCGCCCCGTCTGTCGCCCGCGGACTGCCTCCGCGCGCTCGCGATGATGCGGTTCGTCAACCCGTCACGCGACATCCGGGTGGCCGGCGGGCGAGAGGCGAACCTGCGTCACCTCCAGCCCCTCGCGCTCTATCCGGCGAACTCGATGTTCGTGAACGGCTATCTCACGACGCCCGGCGCCGGATGGGAAGCCGACATCCGGATGATCGAGGATCTGGGGTTCCGCCTGGCTGAGCTGGTGGGGGCATGAGCAACCGCGTGCTCGTCACCGGCACCGACACCGCGGTCGGCAAGACGTGGATCGCGTGCGCGCTTGCGCGGGCGCTCAGGAGCGCCGGCCGCTCGGTGGTGGCGGTCAAGGGGGTCGAAACCGGCTGCCGCGAAGAGGCGTCACCGAGCGAGGATGGCGTGCTCCTGGCCGCGGCGACCGGGCAGCGGGCCCCCGCCCGCGCGCTCCGCCGGTTCCGCGCCCCCCTCGCGCCGGCGCTCGCCGCCGATCTCGAGGGAGGGGTCGTCGACCTCGACGAGCTTGCGGCCGAGATCGAGTCCCTCGCTGCGCAAGCCGATGTCCTGCTCCTCGAGGGAGCGGGCGGGCTCCTCGCGCCGATCGGTTGGGACTGGAGCGTCGTGGATCTCGCTCAGGCGCTCCAGGCGACCGCGCTGGTCGTGACGAGCGACCGCCTCGGCTCGATCAACCACACCCTGCTGACCTTGAGCGCACTCGACCTCGCAGGATTGCGCGTGGCGGGGATCGTGCTGAGCGCGCCCGCCGTCTCCGACGAGTCCACCGGCGGGAACGCCCCCGCGATCGCCCGGCTGTCCGGCATCGATCGGGTGCGCGCCGTCCCCCGCGTGGCAGAGCCCGACACCGCCGTGCCCTGGCTGGTTGAGGTCGCCGGATGGCTCTGAGCCGTTCCGCCCTCGCCGCGCTCTTCCTGGCGGCAGCTCCGGTGGTCGCGCAAGCCCCGAGGACCATCGCGTTCGAGTCCGACGACAGCCTGCCGATCACAGCCGACCTCTACGCCCCCCTGCCCCCGACCAGCCCCTTCATCGTCCTGTTCCACCAGGCGGGGGCGAGCCGGGGTGAGTATCGCGAGATCGCGCCGCGTCTCGTGGCCATGGGTTTCAACTGCATGGCTGTGGACCAGCGCGCCGGGGACGAGATCAACGGGGTCGTCAACGAGACGGCGAAGCGGGCTGGAGCCGAGAAGCGGCCCGCGTCGATGCTGGCGGCGCGTCAGGACATCGAGGCCGCGCTACGCTACGCGCGGGCGCACTATGCCCGGGGGCAGCTCCTTGCCTGGGGCAGCTCCTACTCCGCAGCACTCGTGTTGGTAGCGGCCGGGCAGAGGAAGGGATTGGCGGACGGCGTGCTCGCCTTCTCGCCAGGCGAGTATTTCCCGGTATCGCCGGGCGGGCCGACGCTGGTCACCGACGCCGCACGGGCGATCAAGGTACCCGTGTTCATCACCGCTGCCCGCTCCGAGAGCGACTGGCGCCCGATCTTCGCCGCGATCGCGCCCGGGCTGCGCCGTTCGTACGTGCCCGAAGCGGAGGGGCGACACGGGTCGAGCGCACTCTGGAAGCGGACGCCGGGACAGGAAGGCTATTGGCAGGCGGTACGGGGCTTCCTCAACCTCCGATTCCCCCGAACCAAGTGAGGGCGGAACCCGCGGCGCCGCGCGCCCGGGTCAGTTGCTCGACCGATCGAGCTTCTCGTCCGCGCCCTCGAGGCCGCTCCTCCGGTAGGCGCGTGCCACCCATCGCCGTACCCACTCCCGCTCATCATCACGGTGCCGGGCGAGCGCGTCCCGCGCGGCGTCGCTCCCGTGTCCGGCGAACCAGGCCAGCGCCAGCGCCATGAGCGGCTGATCGCCGATCCGCTCCTCCAGCACGGGAACCAGTCCTGTATCCCCGGTGCGCACGGCGGCGGCGAGTGCCGCGCTCTGGATCACCGAGCGGTACGAGGGAATGGCGAGAGCGGCCGCGATGACGTCGTGCGCGCCGGCGGAATCGATCTCGGCGACCGCGCCGACCGCCGCGGCCCGGACGGCGTAGCTCGAGTCGCCGGTGAAAGCGGCCCGCGCGAGCGCCAGCGCCTCCGGGCCGGGCACGCCCGCGAGTGCCTCCACGGCGGCCTCCCGCACGCGTGCGGAAGTGTCGCGGGCAGCGACCTCGAGAGCCGGGAGCGCGACCGGCGCGGGGAAGTGGCCCAGCGCTTCGGCCGCCAGGCTCCGCACGCTGACGTCGGCCGCGTCGCGCACCGTGCGGGCTAGCGCCGCGCCGGCCTCGCCGTCGGAGGCTCGGCCGCCGAGCTGGTTGATCGCCCAGGCCCGGTTCCACAGATCGGGGTCGCGCTGCAGCTGGGTCGCGAGCCAGGCGGTGGGCTGGTCGAACGCAAGGGTCTTGAGAACGCGGTTGTCGTCGTCGAAGACCACCATGGTGGGCGCCCCGGCGAGTCCAGCGATGCTCAAGGTTTCCGCCCGCTGCCGGAGCTCCACCTCGCGCACCACGTCGCCCGCGTCGGTGCCGATCCGGATCGCGACCCGGGCGCGGAACACCTCCGGCACGGTATAGCGCAGCCCGGTCGAATCGGCGGGGAGCGTGTCCCGCTGGGTTTGCGTGATGGTGAGGCCGAGCGTGTGCGCCGCGCTGTCGTAGGCAGCAGTGACGGTGAGCTCGGGATGACCCGCGGCGTACACCCACTGGTCGAAGAACCACCCGAGGTTCTCTCCGGTCGCATCCAGCACCGCGCGGGCGAGGTCGGCGCTGGTAGCGTTGCCGAGCGCGTGCCGCGCCAGATAGCGGTGGATGGCTGCCCAGAACCGCTCGTCGCCCAGCTGGAGCCGGAGCATGCGGAGCACGAGCGAGCCCTTGGGATAGATGTTGTTCGAGCCCAGCGAGGCCAGCGGCATGCGGCGGCCGCCGTCGATCTCGAGGTACTGCCGGTAGTCGGCCAGATACGCGTCTTCCGCGGCAGAGTCCCCCCGCTTCATCCGCCAGTACTGCCCGACCATGAACTGGGCGAATCCCTCGTTGAGCCAGTAGTTGGCCCAGTTGGCGGTGGTGACGTCGTTGCCGAACCAGTTGTGCGCCGCCTCGTGCGGAATGAGCACCTCGCGAAACCAGGGTCGGTCGAGGTCCGCACGACGGTCGGGCAGCCAGTCCGCCATCGTCGTGGCACTCACGTTCTCCATGCCGCCGAAGTACTCGGCCACCGTCACCTGGGCGTACTTGGCCCAGGGAAAGGCGGTCCTGGTGAGGCGCGCGTAGGTCTCCAATACGTCCGGCGTCATCCCGAACACCGCTCGCGCCCGGGCGGTATCGGTCCCGGGAGCGACGTAGTAGGCGAGCGGCACTCTCCGCCACCGGTCGGCGAGCTTGACGAGCGGTGCAGCCACCAGCGACACGAGGTAAGTCGAGGCCGGGCGCTCCTGTGCCCACCGGACGGTGTGCATCCGCGCGGGAGCGGGCCGGTCGTCCACCAGGCGCCCGTTGGAGACGACCGTGAGCTCGGCCGGCACGGTCGCGACGACCTCCCAGGTCGTCTTGTCTTCCGGGCCCCCGTAGGTCGGAAACCAGTTGGGGTTCCCGTCGGTCCCACCGCCACTGTAGATCTGACGGCTGCGCCTGCCCGGCTCCGCGGAGAAGAAGTAGAGCCCGTGCCCCTGGGCGACCTGACCACGGTACTCCACCACGAACCGCACGGTATCGCCGAACCGAGCGGGACGCGGCAGCCGCACGATCAGCGAGTCGCCCGGCCGATCGAAGGAGAGCGAGGCCCGCCCCTGGGTCACTCGCCGAACCTCCAGCAAGTGCCCGGCGTCGAGCACGAGGCGGTCGAGCCCGGACCGGCGGGAGACGGCGGTGGTCGCGACCCGGCCCATGAACGCCAGCGAGTCCCAGTCGAAGCCCCAGACCTCGATGCGCTGGTGCACGAGATCATAGTCGTGCGAGCGGGTGTCCCGGTCGGTCAGGATCCGCTCTGCGTTGGTCTGCGCAGCGGCCGGGCCGGCGGCGGTGGCGAGTGCAATTGAGAGCAGGAACAGCGACCGGAGGCGACTCACGTGAAATCGAGCTGGAGCTGGGCGACGGGCGAGAACGAGCGGCGGTGGTGGCGGGTGGCGCCGAACAGCTTGAGACCTTCCTGATGGGTCTCCGTAGCGTAGCCCACGTTGGTGTCCCACCCGTAGCCCGGGTACCGGACGGCCAGCCGCCGCATGAGCGCGTCGCGGACGGTCTTGGCGATGATGGCGGCAGCAGCGATCGAGTGGCAGCGGGCGTCGCCGTCCACCAGCGCCTCGTGAGCGACGCCGATTTCGGGAAGCGGCAGCCCGTCGATCAGCACCCAGGCGGGGGCCTGGGGGAGGCGGGCGAACAGGCGGACCAGCGCGCGCCGCATGGCGAGCGCGGAGGCGACACGGATGTTGAGGCGGTCGATCTCGCGCACCGACGCCGCTCCGACGGCGATCCCCAAGGCCACCGCGCGGATCACCGCGGCCAGCTCATCGCGGCGGACCGCCGGCAGCAGCTTGCTGTCTCGCAAGCCGCGCAAGCGACGGCACCCTTCCGGAAAGACGACGGCCGCGGCTACCACCGGACCTGCCAGTGGGCCGCGGCCGACTTCGTCTACGCCGACGAGAAGCCGCCCCTCACGCCACGCGGCCCGCTCGCGGGCCAACGTCGGCAGCGGGAGGGCCGGCACGGCTCAGCTCTCGCGCTTCTCCCGGATCCGGGCGGCCTTCCCCGACAGCCGCCGCAGATAGTAGAGCTTGGCGCGGCGGACCCGTCCCCGGCGCACCAGCTCCACTGACGCGATGACCGGGCTGTGGAGCGGGAAGATCCGCTCGACCCCGACCCCCGCGGACACCTTCCGGACGGTGAAGTTCTCGCTGATGCCGCCGCCGCGCCGCGCAACCACGATTCCCTCGAACGCCTGGAGCCGTTCCTTCTCGCCCTCGTTCACGCGCACCATGACCCGAACGGTGTCCCCCGGATCGAACGCGGGGATGTCCGAACGCAAGCCCTCACGGGCGACTTCCGCCAACCGCTCCATCGTCGAAACCTCCGCGCCGTCGGGCGCCACGTGAATTACGACTGCCCCTCAAGATACTGCGTCCACAGGTCCGGGCGCCGCTCGCGGGTCAGGCGCTCCGCCTCCGCCTGGCGCCACGCGACGATCTCCGCGTGGTTGCCCGACCGCAGAACCTCCGGGACGGGGAGTCCACGGTACTCGGGCGGCCGGGTGTAACTCGGCGGACTCAGCAGGCCGTCGTAGTGCGAATCGGTGCTGGCTGACTCGTGGTCGCCCAGCGCACCCGGCAGGAGCCGGACGACCGCGTCGAGCACCGTGATGGCGGCCGGCTCACCCCCCGACAAGACGAAATCACCAATCGACAGCTCTTCGGCGCCGAGCCCGTCGGCCACCCGCTGGTCCACGTCCTTGTAGTGGCCCGAGAGCAGCGTGAGCCGCTCTCCCACTGAGAACCGGACCGCGTCGGCATGCCGGAACGGGCGGCCCCGGGCCGAGAAGAGGACGATGGGACCGAGCGGGCCTTCTCCGCGCAGCCGGTCCACGGCCTCGAAGAACGGCTCCGGTTTGAGCACCATCCCCGCCCCGCCCCCGTACCCGTAGTCGTCCACGGTATGGTGGCGGTCGTGCGTGAACTCGCGGAGCTGGACCAGCCGGAACCGGACCACACCCGCCTCGACCGCGCGCCGCGGGATGCTGGCCGAGATGAATGGTTCGATCACCTCGGGGAACAGCGTCACCACGTCGATGGTGAGCATCAGCCGTCGATCAGCCCGGCGGGCGGCGCCACCGTCAGCCGGCGCCCCGCGCGGTCCACGTCGCGCACGAACTCCCGCTTGAACGGCAGCAGAAATTCGCGCTTCGGCCCCTGCACTTCCAGCATCACACCACCCGGCAGCTCGTAGACGCCGGAGACCAACCCCACCGCCGTTCCGTCTTCCAGCCGCACCGCGAAGCCTTCGAGCTCGTGGAGGTAGACCTCGCCATCCGCCGGCGGCGCGAGCTCCCCCGCGGGGAGGCCGAGGAACCGGCCGCGCCAGGGCTCCAGCGCGTCGCGCGATTCCACCCCCTGGAACTTCACCAGCCATTCCCGGTGATACGCCCGGCTCCGCTCGATGGTGAGCGGCCCCCCCACAACCTGCCCCTCCAGGTCCAGCACCCACAGGCCCCGCCCAAGCGCGAACACGGTCGCCGGGTCGTCGGTGAGCGGGAAGATCGTGACCTCGCCCTTCAAGCCGTGCGGCCTGCGCAACCGCGCCACCGCGAGGTGGCGCGGCGCCTCCCCCGTCACGCCGAGGGCGACGCGAGGACTCCGGCGTGCTTGAGAAGCGCGTGGACCGTATCGCTGGGCGTGGCCCCTTTGGACAACCAGTGCCGCGCCTTCTCGGCGTCCACCTGGAACTTGTCGGCCGTCGTCTTCCCCTTGGGGTTGTAGGTGCCGAGCACCTCGATGAACCGTCCGTCGCGGGCTGCCTCGCGGTCAGCCACGACGATCCGGTAGAGGGGCAGCTTCTTGCGACCGACGCGGCGCAGGCGAATGCGTGTGGCCATGTCTCGTGTTCCCGAGTAGCGGGTTTAGTTGGGGAAGCGAGGCCCGAACGGCATACGGGGCAACGATCCCCCGGTCTTCCCGGCGATCTTCATCACTTTCTGCATCTGCTTGAACTGCGCCAGCAGCTGATTCACTTCCTGGACCGTCCGACCCGAGCCCTTTGCGATCCGGAGCCGGCGCTGCCCCGTGAGGATGTCCGGGTCGGCCCGCTCTTTCGGCGTCATCGAGAGCACGATGGCCTCGACGTGCTTGAGCTTCTTCTCGTCGATCTTCGCGGCCTG
>JBGPPG010000065.1:0-18148 GCA_041488455.1 Gemmatimonadota bacterium | reverse complement strand
TTGGTGAGCTTGTCGGCGTCCGCCGGCGGAATCCGGAGCACCCGGGCCACGTCCTTGACCGCCGCGCGCGCCTTCATGGTGCCGAAGGTGACGATCTGGCCCACGCTGTCCCGGCCGTACCGCTCGCGGACGTACTCGATCACTTCGCCTCGACGCTCGAAGCAGAAGTCCACGTCGATGTCCGGCATGGACACGCGCTCGGGGTTCAGGAACCGCTCGAACAGGAGGTCGAACCGAAGCGGGTCCACGCTCGTGATCCCCAGACTGTACGCCACGAGCGATCCGGCCGCCGACCCGCGGCCCGGTCCTACGGGTATGCCCCGCGCCCGTGCCGCGGCGATGAAATCCTGTACGATGAGGAAGTAGCCGGCGTAGCCCGCCCGGTTGATGACGCCGAGCTCGTACTCGAGCCGCTCCCGCACGTTCGGGGGCAGCGGCGCGCCGTAGCGCCCCTCCGCGCCCCGGCCGGCGAGATGCTCCAGCAGCGCCTCGTCGCTCGCGTACTCGGCCGGCCGGGGAAAGCCGGGCAGGTAGTAGCGCTTCTCGAACGCGAACTCGCAGAGGTCGGCGACGCGGGCCGTATTCTCCAGGGTCTCGGGGTGCTCCTGGAACAGCGCGCGCATCTCCCGCTCGGACTTGACGTACGATTCTTCACCGAGAAAGCGGAAGCGCTTGGGATCGTCGAGGTCGGCGCCGGTCCCGATGGCGAGAAGCACGTCGTGCGCCTCGGCGTCCTCCCGCCGGAGGTAGTGCGCGTCGTTGGTCGCCACCACGCCCAGGCCCAGCTCCTGGCCGAGCCGAAGCATCCCCTCCATCACGAGGCGCTCCTCCGGGATCCCGTGCTGCTGGATCTCGAGCCAGAAGCTCTCGGGGCCGAACACCTGCGCGAACCATTCAGCGCTTTTCCGGGCCTCCTCGTAGCGGCCCTGCCGGAGCCAGAGCGCCACTTCGCCTGACAGACAGGCCGCGAGGCCGATGATGCCTTCGTGGTGAGCCTCGAGCGTCTCCCGGTCGATCCGCGGGCGCCGGTAGAACCCTTCGGTGAACCCGATGGAGGAGAGTCGCACGAGGTTCTTGTAGCCGGCGCGGTTCTTGGCGAGCAGCACGAGGTGGCTGTAGTGCGACGGGGCCCAGGCGGGCTTCTGCTGCTCGCGCCGGGAGCCGAAGGCGAGATACGCCTCGAAGCCGAGGATCGGGCGGATGCCCTGCGCCTTCGCCTCCTCGTAGAACGACCAGGCGGCGTGGAGGTTGCCGTGGTCGGTCACGGCGAGGCTGTCCATGCCCAGCCGCTTGACGTGCGCGACCAGATCGGGAATCCGATTGGCCCCGTCGAGCAGAGAGTATTCGCTGTGAGTGTGCAGGTGAACGAAGGGCATATTCGGCAACAGCGTGAACGGTGAATGGTGAACAGTGAACAGGGAGCTCCGGTGTTGCCCGGTGCCTCCTGCTCACTGTTTACTGTTCACTGTTCACGTTTTTCTCCCGGGATTCCAGTTCTCGCCACACCTCTTCCACGGCAACGCCCTTGGCCTGCAGCAATACGAGGAGATGGTACAGCAGATCCGCTGACTCCGCTGCGAGGCGGGTCTCACCTTCTCCGAGCGCGGCGACCACGACCTCCACGGTCTCCTCGCCCACCTTCTGGGCGATCTTGGCCGGCCCCTGGGCCAGCAGCTGAGCCGTGTACGACCCCGCCGGCCGCTGGGCGGCGCGCGCCCGAATGGTCTCCGCCAGCCGGCCGAGCACATGGCCGCCGGGGTCGGAAGTGTGCTCGGTGCCGCCTTCCGGCGTCACCTCCCTGGCGAAACAGGTCCGGTCCCCTGAGTGACAGGCCGGGCCCGTCTGCTCCACCCTATACAGCACTGTGTCGCCGTCGCAGTCCACCCGGATCTGGCGGACCTGCTGGACGTGTCCGGACGTGTCCCCCTTCCGCCATAGGGCCTTCCGGGACCGGCTGTAGTAGTGGGCCAGGCCGGTCGCCCGCGTGCGCCGGAGGGCCTCCTGGTCGGCGTAGGCGAGCATCAGGACGTCGCCGGAGCGGCTTTCTTGGGCGACTACGGGGACGAGTCCGTCGGCATCAAATTTGATACGGGAGAGCCAGGCTTCGTCGGACACGGTCACAAGCTACCGGGGGGTCCGACGATTGTCAAAGCCGTTGTCCTGTCTTATTTTGCTCGCTTCGCCCCGATCCACAATCCTGCCGGAGCCAAGCCCAAGTGTCACTCAAGTCCACCCTTCCACTGGCCATCGCTCTGGCAACCGTTGCCGCGTGTGGGGGCGATTCTACCGGTCCGAACCTCTCCATCTGTGGCGTCGTCACGCCCGTCAGCCTGGCTGCCGGGGACATCAGCACGGTCGACGCCGCCTCCGGTCCCTGCGTCTCGGTTCCCGCCGTCCCCGTGGCGGGCAGCGGGGGGGCGGAGTACCTCTACCTGGCGGTCTCCGGCGCCGGGCAGCAGACGTCCGGCGGGATTTCCGGCCCCTACGCGATCGCCGGCTCCCCCCTGGTCTCGGGCACGGCCGACCAGACGACGCTGCCGTCGCCGCTTCTGAGCGCCTTCAAGCCGGCCCTGACGGCGGAACAGTTCCACATGATGCTGCGGCAGCGGGAGAGGGCCACGGCCGCCGATCCCGGGCTCGCCGTCCTCAGGGCCAACGTCGCCCGGGTGCCGTCGTTTGCTGCGGCCCCTCAGGTGGGGGACCAGAAGAGCTTCTCGGTCTGCCGCAACATCACCTGCGACTCGCCGTTCACCACCGTGACGGCGACGGCCCAGGAGGTGAGCGGCAAGGTGGCGATCTTCGTGGACAACGCCGCGACGGCCGCGCAGAGCTACACGCCGGCGGACCTGGCGAACATCGGTCAGCTGTTCGACGCCTACCTGTATCCCATCGACACTACCAACTTCGGCCGCGAGTCGGATATCGACGGCAACGGGTTCGTGGAAGTGCTGATGACGCCGCAGATCAACAAGCTGAGCGGCAACTGCACCCAGACCAAGAGCGTCATTCTGGGGTACTTCTTCAGCCTCGACCTGGAGCCCTCGCTCACAGGCTCCAACGCCGCGGAGATTTTCTACAGCATCGTCCCCGATCCCACGAACACCTCCTGCACGATCACCAAGCAATTTGCCGAGGACAATCTCGCGCCGACGTTCATCCACGAATTCCAGCACATGATCAGCTACAACCGACATGTGCTCCTCCACGGTGGGGGGCAGGCCGAAGACACGTGGCTCAACGAAGGCCTGTCGCACTATGCCGAGGAGCTGGGCGGCCGGCTGATTCCGGACGCCAACAACCCGCTCCTCCAGCCGGGCGAGAACACGCGCGGCCAGTTCCTGTTCTCGGACTACGACAACGCCTACAACTACCTGTCGAACCCCGAGGCCGTCGCGCTGATCGAGTCGGACCAGTCCACCGGTCTGCTCACTGAGCGCGGCGCCAACTGGCTGATGGTGAAGTGGCTGGGGAACCAGTTCGGCACCACGACGGCGGACTCCGCCCGGTTCCTCGTGCCCACCACCGATTTCACGCTCAAGCTGGAGAACACGACCCTGGTCGGCGCCGCGAACGTCGCCCAGCAATCCGGGGTCGCGTTCCCCGACCTCGTGACCTATTGGCAGGCCGCCAACTATCTCGACGACCTGCCCGGGTTCACGCCGCTCAACCCGCGGCTCCAGTACGTGGGCTTCAACCTGCGGGCGGCGCTGGCCCAGCTCAACCGGACGCCGTCATTCCCCCTGGTGCCCGACAGCACGCTCACGGGGACGTACCAGCACGCCGGCACGCTGCGCCAGGGATCCGGGCACCACATCCGCATCATCCAGGCAGCGGGGGCCCCTGGCGTGCAGTTCAAGCTCTCGGGGTTGGCCGGCAGCGCGATCTCGGCGACCCTGGTGCCGCGCGTGGGCCTGGTGCGGATCCGGTGACGCGAGCCGAATGGGCCGAGCCGGTATGATCTTCCTGGTGATCGTGGGCGTGCTCATGGCGGGCTACGGCACCGCCTATGTCGCCAGTGAGGACGTACGGTACATCACGCGCGCGGGCATCGAGGAGACCCGGATTCTTCAGGCGCGAAAGCCCATCACCACGCTCGTCGGCGACCCTGCCACGAAGCCGGAGCTGCGGAGCCAGCTCAAGCTGGTGCTCGACACGCGGGACTATGCGGCGACGCTGGGTCTCGCGGCCAAGCAGACCTACACGACCTACGTCGACGTCGGCCGGGACACGCTGCTCCTCAACCTCTCGGCCGCCCCCAAAGACTGCATCTGCGCCTACACGTGGAAGTACCCCATCGTCGGCCGCATCCCGTACAAGGGCTTCTTCGACGTCCGCGCGGCGCAGCGTGAGTCGGACCGTCTGGCCGCCCGCGGGTACGACGTGTATCTCCGCCCGGCCGCTGCGTTCTCTACCCTTGGCTGGTTCAACGATCCACTGCTCTCGACCGCGCTCACGTCCGACTCGGTGGAGCTCGCCGCGCTGGTGTTCCACGAGATCGCGCACAACACGCTGTACGTCCGGAGCGCGACCCCGTTCAACGAGGGCTACGCGCAGCTCGTGGCCTACCGTGCGGCGGAGCATTTCTTCCGCGTCCGCGGCGACTCGGCGGCCGCACAGCGCGCCGCGGACCGGTGGCACGACGAGATCGTCCTGGGCGAGTATTACGACTCGCTCGTCGGCCGGCTCCAGCGGCTCTATGACTCGCATCCGGCGCCCGAGAAGCTCGACTCCGGGCGCGCGGACGCAGCGCGGTGGGCCCGGGCTCAGCTCGAGGGACCAGTGGGGGCCCGACTGCTGACGTACCGCATCGGCCGGCTGGCGGAGCGACCGATCAACAATGCGCAGCTCGTCGGCGCGCGGATCTACCGGACGCGGCTCGACCTGCTCGACCGCTGGTACGAGCGGCACGACGCCGATGTCGCGAAGAGCGTGTCGTCGCTCAAGAGTCTGGTGGAAGGGGTCGAAGGCGACAGCGCGCTCGCGCGGCTGACGGCGGCGCTCGGCGACAGTACGTAAGCGAGCGACCCTCCGTGTATGGCCACGGAGGGTCGTTTGCTATCGGAGCGGCCAATAGCCAATGGCTACTTCTGCTGTACGATCAGCTTGTCCTTCACCTTGGCGAACACGCCGTTCGGCAGGATCTTCTTCGACACCAGCTCGTCCGTTCGGGCGTAGGGGCGGCCCTTGATGATCTTGTCGGCGTAGGCGGTGCCGATGTCGGGCACGGCCTCGAGCTGCTCCTTGGTCGCGGTATTGAGATCGAGCAGATCCCCGGTCGGGGCGGGCGCCGCGGCGGGGTTGACACCCGGTTGCCGCGAGAGTGCCGTGTCGGCGGGCTTGCCGGCGGCCGGCGGCATGACGTGCTTGGTGGAGTCCACCGCTCCCGTCTCGACGGGGGCGGGGGGCTTCTGCGGATATGGTTCCTGCTGCGCGCCCGCCGTCGCGGTCACACCCGCGATGGCGGCGGCCGTAAGGGTCGAGAGCAAGGTGAGGCGCTGCGTCCGTTGCATGTGTCCTCCACGTGGATCGTCGGTCCTTCAGGCCTCCGCCGGGCACCCGGTGGCGACCGCGAAGGCTGAGGGTACTGCCTCCCAAACCTGGTCGCTGTGACCGTCATCACCCGATACCTTCTCACGTTCCGCCGGCCGCAGTAGGTTATCCCTATGGATAATACTTTCGTCTCCCGCGAGAGGGAGCGCATGCTCCGCGAGCTGGGTGAGTTCCTCGCCATCCCCAGCGTCAGCGCGCTTCCCGATCACGCCGGCGACTGCCGCGTCGCCGCGCAATGGCTCATCACCGAGCTCCAGCGGCTCGGTTGTCCCGTCGTCACCCTGATCGAAGGGAACGGCCACCCGGTCGTCTGGGCGGAGAGTCCTCCGGTGGAGGGCAAGCCCACCCTGCTCGTGTACGGGCACTACGACGTGCAGCCGCCGGACCCGCTCGACGAGTGGATCACGCCGCCGTTCGCGCCCACCGTGCGCGACGGCAAGCTCTTCGCCCGCGGCGCAGCCGACGACAAGGGCCAGGTGTACTGCCTTCTGAAGGCGTACGAGGCCGTGTGCGGGTCGGACGGGCGTCCCCCGGTGAACGTCCGCTTCATCTTCGAGGGTGAAGAGGAGTGCGGCGGGCGCGTCATCTTCGATCTGCTCCGGCAGGAGCGGTGGCGGACCGACGTCGACGCGGCACTGGTGTGCGACATGTCGTACTTCGCGCCTGGCATCCCCGCGGTTTACACCGCGCTCCGCGGCATGTGCTACGCCGAGATCGTGGTGCGCACGCTCGACCACGATCTCCACTCCGGCACGTACGGCGGGGTCGCGCCGAACGCCATCGAGACGCTGGTTCGGATGCTGAGCCGGCTCAAGGACGAGCACGGGGAGATCCGGATTCCGAAGCTGTACAAGGACGTGAGGGCGCCGACCAAGGCGGAACTCAAAGCCTGGAAAAAGCTGCCGTTCGACAAGCACACCTATCTCGAGAGCGAAGTGGGCGCGAAGGTGCTCACCGGCCTCAAGCACTACAACGTCTTCGAGCGGACCTGGGCGCTTCCCACGTTCGAGATCCACGGCATCCGCGGCGGGTTCACCGGCGAAGGCGCGAAGACAGTCATTCCCGCGCAGGCGACCGCGAAGGTGAGCCTGCGGCTGGTGCCGGGGCAGTCGCTCGAGCGGGTCCAGCGGCAGCTCGCCCGCGCGGTGGCGCGGGTCGCGCCGAAGTACGCCGACGTCGAGGTGCGCCTGCTGCACGGCGGCGACGCGGTGGAGGTGGACACCAGCGATGCCGCGTTCGCCACGCTCGACGCGGCGTTCGAGGAGGTGACGGGCCGGAAGACCGTGCGCGCCCGCGCCGGCGGGTCGATCCCGATCGTGCCGGAGTTGGGCGGCTCCGGCGCGCCGGTGCTGCTCACCGGGATCGGTCTTCCGGACGATCGGCTCCACTCGCCCAACGAGAAGCTCGATCTCGAGCAGCTGTGGACGGGTGTCACGGTGTTCGGGCGATTCTTCGAGCTGTTCGGCGAGCGGGAAGGGCGGCGGCGGGCGGGTGCGGCGGCGACCGAAGAGGTGGTGACGGCCTAGCCGGCGTCGTCGGGCGAGGCCGGCTCCCGGCGCACCGGGCCGGAGTATCTGGCTTCGGTGCGCGCGTGCAGCTCGTCCACGCCGATCAGCGCGCGCACGGACGCGATGATGCCCGCAACGACGTCGTCGGCCCAGTAGGCGTCGGGGCGCTCGCCCGCGGGGAGCTTTGCGGCGCTGGTCTCCAGATAGCGAATGGCGGTGGTGATCCACTCGGTCTGCGCCGAGGCCACCGTGGCCCATGAGCCGGTGGAGCGGAGCTCCAGCTCCTCGAGGGCCTTGAGGTGTGGCTCCAGCCCCCGGGTCACCGCCGGAGCGCGCAGGCGGTCCGCCACGAGCGTGAGCACCGCCCGGCGCTCCGATTCCTGTGGCTCGGGCAGGGGAGCCAGGTAGTGCCGCTGGTCCGCCACCATCTCCGCTAGGCGGATGCACACCGCCCGGATGGCCGGAAACAGCGCGGGCGGGGCCTCCTTCGACCAGCTTTCCGCCGCCCGCAGGATCTCGCCGACCCGCTGCTCCGCCTGCGCCTCCGGCGGCGGTCGTCGTGTCACATCAGCCATGGTAGGAAGGGTGATGGGTCGGGGGCCCAAAGGCAACGGGGGCGGCGCGGCCGCCCCCGGTCCCGCCGCTAGCGCCGCGGCCCCCGTCGCATTCTGGAATGATCCGGTCGGCCGTAGCGCTGCTCGGTCCACGGATCGCCCCGCATGTGATAGCCGTTCTGCTCCCAGAATCCCGGATAGTCCTCCTCCAGCATCTCGAAGCCGCGCACCCACTTCGCGCTCTTCCAGAGATAGAGATGTGGGATCAGCAGCCGCACCGGCCAGCCGTGCTCCGGCGTGAGCGGCTCGCCGTTGTGCGTCAGCGCGAGCAGGTTGGCCGGACGGTCGAGGTCGTCGAGCGAGACGTTGGTGGTGTACCCCTGCTCGGCGTGAACCAGCACGAACTTCGTCGTAGGGAGGGGGCGTGCCCGCTCCAGCAGCGCCCGCACCGGAACCCCGCCGAAGACGTTGTCGAAGCGGCTCCACCGGGTCACGCAATGGATGTCGCAGGCGGTCTCCTGCCGGGGCAGCGCGAGCAGCTCGGTCCACGTGAGCGCGACCGGCGAGGCGACGGCCCCCGTCACCTCGAAGCGCCAGCGCGCGAGATCCACGTCCGGCACGGTGCTGTAGTGGAGCACCGGCCACTTCTGGGTGAGGACCTGTCCCGGCGGCAGACGATCGCGCTCGGTGCGCGTGTCGACCCGCGGGGCGGGCGTCGGTGATGTGCTCATGCTGGGCTCGCGACGGTTCCATCCGGCTCCAGCGCGCCGCTCACGGGCTCCCGCGCGAACGCGGCCCCGAGCGCTTCGACCACGACCGACCGCGCGCGGGTCCAGAGCTCCGCTGGATCGTCACGACCTCCGCGCTCGCGCGCGACGCTGGTCATGACGACGCCCTGAAGCCCGCAGGGAACGATCAGCTCGAAGCCGGTCAGCTCGCTGGTGACGTTGAGCGCGAAACCGTGCAGCGTGACCCATTGCTTCACGTGGATACCGAGGCTCGCGATCTTCCGGCCGCGCGTCCACACGCCGGTGAGGCCGGGGTTTCGCTCGGCGGGAACATCCAGTCGCTCGAGCGCGGCGATGAGCGCCGCCTCCAGCCGGCGCAGGTACCAGTGCAGATCCGGTTGATGGCGGGTGAGATCGAAAATCGGATAGCCCACCAGCTGGCCTGGCCCGTGCCAGGTGACATCGCCCCCACGCTCCACTTCGACCACGTCAACGCCCCGGCGCGCCAGCTCGTGCGGCGGCAGCGGAAGGCTCGCCGCGCGGGTGCTCCGCCCGAGGGTGACGACGGGGTCGTGCTCCACCAGCAGCAGGAGATCGTCGGAGATCTCGCCGGCGATGCGGCGCCGGGCGAGCGTGCGCTGGAGCTCCAGCACCTCGCGGTAGGGCCCCCGGCCGAGGTCGAGCACCAGCAGCGGCGGGGTCACCGGTCGCGGGCCGCGCGGCGGGCGCGGAGGGCAAAGGTGAGTGCGCCGGCTGCGAGCAGGAGGGCGAGACCGAGCAGCCCGGGCTGCCCAGCCCACTGGTGCACCGGCAGCGCGGCCATCATGAGCACCACCGTGGCGAAGCTGCTCACCAGGGCCAGCGCGGCTCTCCGGTAGAGGGAGTCGATCGGCGCCAGGAGCCACCAGGCCGCAATACCCGCCATCACGAAGCCTCCCAAGGTCCCGCCGAGGAGCAATGTCGTCGCGGCGGCGCTGGTGGCCGCCGTTGCGGTCCTTCCGGCCGCGGGTCCGACTACCCAGCCGAACCGGAGGAGATCGACGCCAAGCACGGAGAGGGTTACGACCAGCGTGCCCGCGAGCGCGGCGGCAGCCACGCCTGACGTGGCGATCCGGACCGGGTTCAGATGTGGATCACCCGGCCCATGGAATCGAGGGCCGCCTCTGCGATCGCCTCCGACAGCGTCGGATGTGCGTGGATCGCGAGATCCACTTCCTCGACCGTGTACTCGTTGGTGCGCGCCACCACCAGCTCGTGGATCATCTCGGAGGCGTGCGAGCCCACGATGTGCGCGCCCACGATCTCGCCGTATTTCGTGTCCCGGATGATCTTCACCAGACCCTCGGTCTCATTGGATGTGCGGGCGCGGGCGTTAGCGCTGAAGGGGAACCGCCCGACCTGGATCGCGAGGCCCTTTGCCTTCGCCTGCTCCTCGGTGAGGCCGACGCTCGCCACCTCGGGGTGGCAGTACGTGACGCTGGGCACGTTGCTGTAGTCGATGGGGCGGGGCGGGTGTCCGGCGAGCCGCTCGGCCACGTGCACGCCCTCGCGGCTGCCCTTGTGGGCCAGCATCGGGGGACCGGCCACGTCGCCGATGCAGTAGACGCCCGGGGCGGTGGTCTCGAGCGTGGCCAGGTTCACCTTGATGAAGCCGCGGTCGGTGAGCTGCACGCCCGCCTCGACCAGGCCGAGGTCCTCGGTGTTGAGCGCGCGGCCGGCGGCCATCAGCACCTTCTCCACCTCCACCTTTTCGGTCTTGCCGCCCACTTCGAGGTCGAGCGTCACCTTGTCCTTGGCCACGGTGGCGCGGGTGATCTTGGCGCCGGCGTGGACCGTGATACCGCGCTTCTTGAAGCTCTTCGTAATCGTGTCGGACGCCTCCGCATCCTCGACCGGGAGAATCCTCGGTAGCACCTCGATGAGCGTCACCTTGGTCTCGAACGCGTTGAAGACGTCGGCGAACTCCGAGCCGACGGCCCCGGCGCCCACGATCGCCAGCGAGGCGGGTGCCTGCTCCAGGAAGAGCGCCTCGTCCGAGCTGATGACGGTTGTCTTGTTGAGCTCGAGTCCGATCTGCGGCAGGCCCTTCACCCGGGAGCCGGTGGCCAGCACCACCCCCTTGGCGGCCGAGTGCACCTCGTTCCCCACCTGGACCTTCCGGCCCGGCAGAAGCTTCCCGGCGCCGCGCACGACCGTGATCTTGTGCTTCTTCATGAGGAACTCGACGCCCTTCGAGTTCTGCTCCGAGACCCTCCGCGACCGGCGCATGGCGGTGCCGTAGTCGGTCTTGAGCTCGCCCGTCGTGAGCCCCAGCTCCTTGGCGTCATGCCGGATGACGTTCGCGACGTAGGCGCTGTGGAGCAGGGCCTTGGTCGGGATGCACCCGATGTTCACGCAGACGCCGCCGAGCTTGTCGCGCTCGACGACGGCCGTCGTCAGGCCGAGCTGGGCGCTGCGGATGGCGCAGACGTAGCCGGCCGGCCCGCCGCCAACGATGATGACGTCGAAGTTCGCCAAGAAAGCCTCAGCCGTGAGAGGTCACTACCAGACCATCGCCAGCGGATTCTCCAGCATCCCCTTCAGGGTTTGGAGAAACCGCGCTCCCGTCGCACCGTCGATCACCCGGTGGTCGCACGACATCGTGAGCCGCATGCGGCGCCGGAGCGCCACCGCACCGCCATGCTCGACCGGCTTGGAAACAATCCGACCCACCGCCAGGATCCCGGCCTCGGGGGGATTGATCACGGCCGTGAACTCGTCGATGTCCAGCATGCCCAGGTTCGAGATCGAGAAAGTCGCACCGGTGTAGTCCTCCGGGGCGAGCCGTCGCTCGCGCGCTCGCGCCGCGAGGTCCCTGGCCTCGACGCCGATCTCGCGGAGGGTCTTCCGGTCGGCGTGGCGGACCACCGGCGTGATGAGCCCGTCCTCGATGGCCACGGCCATCCCGATGTGGACCTCGTTCCAGTACCGGATGTGGTCGTCCTGCCACCACGCGTTGCACGCGGGGTGCTGCCGGAGCGCGGTCGCGACCGCCTTGATGACGATGTCGTTGAACGACACCTTCACGTCGCTCCCGGCGGCCAGCATCGCCTCGCGTGCTTCCGAGACGCGCTCCATGTCCACCTCGCTCGTGAGGTAGAACGTGGGCACGGGCCCGATGGACTGCACCAGCCGGCGCGCGATCGTCTTGCGCATCTGGCTGAGCGGTGCGTCGGTGAACGCCTCGCCCGGCTCCGGTACCACCGGCCGGGCCGCAGGCGGCGTGCTCGGAGCAGGTGCAGCGGCGGGCGGCTGGGCGACGGGCCGGGCCGCGCGCGCGGCCTCCAGGTCCCGAAGGACGATGCGTCCTTCGGGGCCCGAGCCCTGGATGACGCGGAGGTCGAGGCCGCGCTCCTGGGCGATCTTCCGGGCGAGCGGCGACGCCTTCACCCGTCCCGCCGTCGTGGCGGTAGCCGTGGCCGTGGCCGGACCCGGGGCCGTTGCTGCGGGGCCGGGAGCAGGGGCCGGGGCCGGTGCCGCTGCGGGGGGGGCTGGAGCGGGCGCCGGCTGGACGCCGCCGCCGGCCCCGTTCCCCGCCGCCGCGGGCACGGCCTCGCCCGGCTGGCCGATGAGGCCGATCGGAGACGACACCGGCACGGTCTGCCCGGCCGGCACGGTCTGGCGCAGGAGGACGCCGCCGACCCGGGCCACCAGCTCCATCACGGCCTTGTCGGTCTCCACCTCGGCGAGCACGTCGCCGACGGCGACGGGCTCCCCCTCCTGCTTCTTCCACTCGACCAGGCGGCCCTCTTCCATAGTGGGCGAGAGGGCCTCCATCACGACTTGAGTTGCCATAGAGAGCTGGCGGCTTATCGCCGATCGTCCTTCGTCACCGGTAGAGAACCCGTCCCACCGCGTCCACCACCTTCCCTGCGTCCGCCTTGGCCGCCTTCTCCAGGTGCCGGTTGTACGGCATCGGGACGTCGGCGCCGGTGACGCGGAGGACCGGGGCGTCGAGCTCGTCGAACACGTCCCGCTGGATCACGTCCACCACCTGCGCGCCCACGCCGGCGAACGGCCATCCCTCTTCCGCAACTACGCACCGATGTGTCCGCGCGACCGAGGCGAGCACGGTCGCGGTGTCGAGCGGCCGGATGGTGCGAAGATCTACGACTTCCGCCTCCACCCCTTCCGCGGCGAGCTGCTCCGCTGCCTTGAGCGACGCCGACACCGTCTTCGAGTGACAGACGATCGTCACATCGCGGCCCGCGCGCTTCACGTCGGCCTGCCCCAGCGGGATCACGTACTCTTCCTCGGGGACTTCGCCCTTCAGGTTGTAGAGCATCTCGCCCTCGATGAACACGACCGGGTCGTCGTCCCGGATGGCGCTCTTGAGGAGTCCCTTCGCGTCGGCTGGGGTCGCGGGCATCACGACCTTGAGCCCGGGGATGTGGGCGTAGTAGCTCTCGAACGCCTGCGAGTGCTGGGCGCCCAACTGGAGCGCCGCGCCGCCGGGTCCGCGGAAGACAGCCGGCACGCCGATCTGACCTGCCGACATGTAGCGCATCTTGGCCGCGGAGTTCACGAGCTGGTCGATCGCGAGCAGCGCGAAGTTCCAGGTCATGAACTCGATGACCGGCCGGAGTCCGGTCATCGCGGCGCCCACGCCGACGCCGGCGAACCCCAGCTCGGTGATGGGCGTGTCCACGACCCGCATGGCTCCGAATTCGTCGAGGAGGCCGCGGCTCACCTTGTACGCGCCCTGGTAGGTCCCGACCTCCTCGCCCATGAGGAAGACCGAATCGTCCCGGCGCATCTCCTCACGGAGAGCTGCGTTCAGGGCGTCGCGGTACGTCAGTACAGACATAGTCCGTCGGCTGTGTTCACGTCTTCTCCCTGGCATACACGTCGGCATACAGCTCCCCCGGCTCCGGATCCGGCGCCTGGTCCGCGAACTGATAGGCGTCGGCGATCTCCGCCGTGACCTCCGCGTCCAGCGCCCGCACGCCCGGCTCGTCCATCAGCCCGTCGGCGATCAACTTGCGCGACCAGAGCGCGATGGGGTCACGCTTCCGGTGCTCTTCCACCTCTTCCTTGGTGCGATAGTGCCCGTGGATCGGGTCCGACATCGAGTGGCCCATGAAGCGGTACGTGCGCACCTCGAGCAGCGTCGGGGCCTTCTCGATCCGCGCCCGCTCCACCGCCCGGTCCATCGAGTTCTTCATCGCCAGCACGTCCTGGCCGTCCACGACCTCGTTGATCATGTCGTAGGAAGAGGCGCGCTCGGAGATGTCGTAGATGGCGCTGGCCCGCTCGAGCGCGGTGCCCATGCCGTAGCGATTGTTCTCGCAGATGTACACGCAGGGGAGCTTCCAGAGCGCCGCCATGTTGAGCGCCTCGTGGAAGGCGCCGTTGTTGACGGCGGCCTCGCCGAAGTAGCAGACGGCGACCTGCTCGGTGCCCCGGTACTTCGCGGCGAAAGCCATGCCGGTGGCGAGGGGGATGTGGCCGCCCACGATCGCGTGGCCGCCCATGAAACCGCGCGAGGCATCGAAGAGGTGCATCGATCCGCCCTTGCCCCCGGAGCATCCGGCCGCCTTGCCGAACAGCTCCGCCATCACCGCGCGGGCGGAGATGCCGCGGGCCAGTGCGTGCCCGTGCTCCCGGTAGGAGCAGACGATGTAGTCGTCGGGCCGGAGCGACGCGATGCTCCCGACCGCGACGGCCTCCTGGCCGATGTACAGATGGCAGAAGCCCCCGATCTTCCCCAGGCTGTAGGCCTCGCCGGCCTTCTCCTCGAACCGGCGGATCACCATCATCTCGCGCAGCCAGCGGCGGTACTCCTCGGCGAGAGCGGCATCCGCCGGCCGGGCGCCTGAGTGCGCCCGCCGCGCCGCCGTGGAGCCCGCCATCAGCGCGCCGCGCCTCGTGCCTGATCGATCTGCGACCAGGCATGGTACGACGAGCGAGTGAGCGGGCTCGACTCCACGTGCGCGAATCCGAGGGACTCACCGATCTCGCGCAGCTCGGCGAATTCGACGGGGGTGTAATAGCGGGCGATGGGCAGGTGGCCGTCGGACGGCCGCAGGTATTGGCCGAGGGTGACGATGTTCACGTCGCTCCGGCGCAGGTCCTGGAGGCAGCGGACGACCTCGTCCCACTCCTCGCCGAGCCCGAGGATGATGCCGGACTTGGTCAGGGCATCCGGCGCCATGCGCCGTGCGCGCGCGAGCAGCTCGAGTGCCCGGTCGTAGCGGCCGCCCGGCCGCGCAAGCCGGTAAAGGCGCTCCGCCGTCTCGAGATTGTGGTTGAGGATGTCGGGCTCCGCTTCCATGACGATCCGGAGCGCGGCCTCGGAGCCCTTGAAGTCGGGGATCAGCACCTCGACCGAGGTGTCCGGAAGACGCGCGCGGATCTCGCGGATGCAGGCGGCGAACGCCTCCGCGCCCCCGTTGGGCAGGTCGTCCCGGTCCACCGACGTGATCACGACGTGCCGGAGCCCCATCCGCTCGACTGCCTCCGCGAGCCGGACCGGCTCGGCCGCATCGTAGGGCCGCGGCGTTCCGTGCGCGACCGCGCAGTACGTGCAGTTGCGCGTGCACACGTCGCCCAGGATCATGAAGGTCGCCGCCTTGTGCTCCCAGCATTCCCCGATGTTGGGACAGCGGGCCTCCTCGCAGACCGTGTGCAGGCCCAGCTCGCGCATGAGCCCCTTGAGCGTGGCGTAGCTCGGCCCGCCGGGGGCCTTCACCTTGAGCCAGCCGGGTTTGCGAGCGGGGGAAAGCTGGACCAGCTCGACCTGCGGTACTGCCACCACGCCTCCGGGAAGCGGACGAAGCCGGTTTCGGCCGCCTCAAAGCTAGCCCCGGGAGGCGTCCGTTTCTACTGCTGCGAGGGCGACGCCGCGGGCGCGGTGGCGCTGCTGCTGCACACCCGCTGGAGCGTCGCTGCGGCTTCCTTCGCCTCGGCGCTGGTCTCGAGCTGGTTGAGGATCGGACCGGTCTGCCCGAAGTACTCGGCCGCGGTCGACGGCGTCACCTTCAGGTCGGTGCCCGTGGCTCCCGCCCGCACCTGCACCTCAAGGAGGTCCCAGCCCCTACGGAACTGCACGTTCGAGAAGGTGATCTTGGGGTTCACCTTCCGGGCCTTGGTGAGGAGCGCATCCTTGTCGTACGAGGTGCGCTGGTACCCCATGATGTCGAACTCCTTCATGACGCATTGAAACGCATCCGGTGGGGCGAGCTGGCTCTCCGACACGGAGGCGGTGGCGATCGCGTGGCCACACGCGGCCAAAAGTGCGGCGGTCGCGACGAGCGGGGCTGTCTTGATCAAGGTCGGGGGCCTCGGACTTAAGGAGTGGAAAGCGAGCGACCCTCCGAAGAGGGTCGCTCGAAATGCGTGCTACAGTATAACCGGTCGGCTCAGAAGAAGAGCATGAACCCGAGCGCCGGCGCCCACTGGGTGTTCTTGGTACCGACGTTGACACCCCCGAGCTTGCCCTTGGTCCACCAGTAGTCGAACTCACCGACGACCTTCAGCGACTTGGTGGCCTGGTAGTAGATCCCGCCCGAGATCAGCGTGTTCTCGGTGCGGAAGTCGGCTCCGGCGGCGACGTCGTTGTTCGACGCCTTGAGGTAGCTGGAGCCGTAGCTGCCGGCGATCGTCACCTTGCTGCCCGTCGGGCTGACGGTCACCTGCCCGATGAACCCGTAGGACTTGCGGGCATCGTCGTTGCCCGGGTTGGTGAGCGAGTTGCTCGAGCCGGCGATGCCGTACAGCGTGGTCCCGATGCCCTTGCCGTAGTAGCCCGACCCGGTCACCGAGAACATCGGCTTCTCGTAGCGCAGACCGCCGCTGCCGCCCCAGCCGGTCATGCTGGTGCCGCCCGTGGGGGCGTCCTTGGTGCTCTGCAGCGTGCCGCCCAACCAGAACTTGAACCCGCTCTGGCTGTAGCTGAACTCGGACTCGACCCGCGGAATCTGCGTGAATGCGTAGTTCCCCACGGATGCCGCCTCGAACACGCCGATGGCGAAGTTGTACGGCCGCCCACCCGCGGTCGAGTAGGTCATCTGGGCCCGGAACTGCGGATAGATGTACCCGAACCCGATGCGACCCAGCGTCGTGCCGAAGCCATCACCCGGCTGGCCGTTGCCGGTCGCGCCGACGCCGAACAGCGTCTGGTCGGTCAGGATGTTCTGCCGGTTGAACAGACCCAGCTCGCGACCGACGAGCAGCTGACCCCAGCTGCCGCCGACGGTCAGGAACACCTGACGCATGTCGATCTGGGCGCCGAAGCAGTCGTTCACACCAGTCCCGCACTGCACGTTCGGTGCGAAACCGAAGTGCACGCCGAGGTCGGTGTTGCCTTCCTTGCCCTTGGCGTCGAACACCGCGAACGACGGGAGCAGGCCGACCGTGAGACGCGTGGCACTCACCGCGCCGCCGCCGGGCGTGAGCCCGCCGGGCGTGACGGTCGTGCCGCCGCTGTTGCTCTTTTCGTAGTAGAGGAACGTGTTCACGTTCCCGGAGAACGTGAAGTTCCATCCGTTACTCATCTGCATCGTGAGGCCTTGCGCGTGGACGGTGTTCGCCGCCCCTAGCGCCAGCCCCAGGCAAACCAGCCCGATCCGCTTCATAGGTGCGCTTCCCTCAGAGTTGAGTTGACTGGATCCACGACAGCCAGCTGCGAAACTCACCTGCACTACATGCACCAGCAAGCGTGGGTATTCGTGCTTCGTTTGCCGGACGAAACAGCGTGTGGGTCACCTCCCGTGTTCGGCGTCTGCGGGGCCGGGGCGGATTGTCCGCGGCTCGGCCCCTTGCAACGTCCTCCCCCCACCCTCGGTCGAGCGCGCCGCCCGGTTGGCGGCCAGCGACGCGCCCGTGCCGGGGGTCCTTACATCTTCTTCTTGCTCTTGCCCATCGCTTTGGCGGGCGCGGCACCCTTCGGCAGGCCGAAGATCATGACCGCGTCGCCCAGCGGGAAGCTGATCTGGAAATTGCCGCCGCAGGCCACTGCGATGAACTGCTCACCCTCGAACTCGAAGCTCATCGGGGCCGAGTTGCAGCCCGCGCCGGCGTTGAACTGCCAGAGCAGCTTGCCGTTCTTCGAGTCGTAGGCGTTGAAGTTCCCGTTGCCCTCGCCGGTGAACGTGAGGCCGCCGGCGGTCGAGAGCGCGCCGCCCATCATCGGCTGCGGCACCTTGTTCTGCCAGGCGATCTTGCCGGTGGCGAGATTCACGGCGGAGAAGAGCCCGTACTGCTCCTCGCCCGCGATAGCCACGAACGCCGAGCCGAGCCAGAGCTTGCCCTTCTCATAGGGGGCGCTGTGGGTGATGTAGTTCATCGGCTGGTGCAGCCCGGCGACGTACGCATAGTTGAGCGACGGGTCCACCGAGATCGGCGACCACTCCGCGCCGCCGTTGGCGCCCGGGAGCATCCGGGTGCCCTTGTCGCTCGGCAACGCGAACATGCTCTCCTGCGGGGTGAAGTTGTCCGTCCGGCGGACCAGCTTGCCGGTCGCCGCGTCGAGCACGTACACCCACGCGGTTTTGCCGGCGTGCACCACGACCTTCTTCCCGCCCAGCGTGGTCACGACCGGCGGGGAGACGGCGTCGAGGTCCCAGAGGTCGTGCGGCACCGTCTGGTAGTACCACTTGCTCTTCCCGTTGGTGGCGTCGATCGCCACGATGCCGTCGGTGTAGAGGTTGTCGCCCGGGCGGATCGAGCCGTCCAGATCCGGAGACGGGTTGCCGACCGCGACGTAGATCGTCCCCGACTCGGGGTCGTATGGCGGCGTCATCCACACGCCGCCGCCGCCGGTCTTCCA
>JBGPPG010000064.1:0-18963 GCA_041488455.1 Gemmatimonadota bacterium | reverse complement strand
CCGGCGCCGTAACTCGTGACGTCCTTGACAAGGACGAGCCCGCGTCCGTACATCCCGAGCTTTCCCGAGGCGACAGTGCTCATGGCGACGAAGTACTGGCGTGAGTCCCACCAGTTATCCGTCGTCGTCAGCTGCTGGTCTGCAAGCGGGGTCAGCGCGACGACATCTCCCACATTGTGCGTCGTGGCGTCCCCATTGGACAGGTAGTACACCTGCACACTCGAACCGCCCACCGCCGGGGAGACGGCGCTGAGCGCGCTGCCCCCGGTGCTTCCCGGCGGCGTGCCGCTGCCGGAGGGGGCCGGCCGTGATGGAACCCATGCGGCCGGCGCGGGCCCCTTGCCGCGCGTCGGCGTGCCCGCCTGGGTCAACTCTCGTCCCAGGCCACGCCGTACCCGCTGGCGTCCGTGCCGATGTCCGCGCGGCACTCTGCGGAGATCGCCCCGACGATGATGAACCCGTCGCGCGGCCCCGCTTGCCACGAGACGATCGTCTGGCCGCCCGCCGAGATCCAGGGCGTCGCGAAGAGCGAGGCGTTGGAGATCGTGGGCGGCGTCGTGGCATAGGAGCGGCTGAGGAAGCCGCTGCCGGGAGCGGCCGCGGTATTGGGATTGCGCCGATCCGTTGCGATCGCCGTCCGCGCGCCAGTCCCCACCGCAGAATCGCGCGAAATACGCGTCCGCATCGGGCCCGCCGCGGCCGTCACCTCGCCGCCCCACCAGAATTCCCGGATGACCAACTCCTTCCCGGCAATGCACTCTAGCACCCAGTTCGCCACGCCCGCCGTCGGCGCGAAAGCCGCCCCCCCGGAGTCCGGCCAAAAACCCGAAAACTGACCCGCCATGACTCAGGCTCCTCTCAGCGCACGACGTCCGCCACGCTCTGGGGCGTCGACGGAATCGTGCTGCCGCTGCCGTCCGCGAAGGTCACTTCGTTGAAATAGTGATTCACGACGCCGTGCTCGACGGACTCCGAACACCGGTCGCGGGAGTTGCACTCCTCGCCCAGGTCGATCGAGACCACCCACCGCTTGTCTGGGGGCGTGATGATCCGCCCGCGCGCGTTCGTCTCGGCCTGTTGGCGATAGCCCAGCAGTCGGCCGGTGTGGCCGCCGCAGATGACCTTCGCGCCGATCACATCCATGGCCGTCACCTCGTCACCAGGCCGATCGCCGCCGCCTGCCGATCACGGGCGTGCTTGGCCTCGACCTGGCGCATGAAGGGGCTACAGGGCTGACACCCGCGGCGCTCGCACTTGAGCGCGCCGCAGGGGGCGCACCAGGACCCCCGATAGGACTTCTTCGTCAGCGTCCCCTCCACCGTCGTCGTCAGGAGGATGAGCGCCTGGCAATGGCAACAGTGCGTCGTATCACGCTCGTCCACGCCGCCCCGCCGCTCGCCGCGGCGATCATGGCGCAAATAGCCCAGGCCGGCGAAGAATAGCCTCATGTGTTGGCCTCGCGCAGGATGAGGCCGATCCGGCCGGGGTTGTCCGCATTGAGCAGATACCGCCGGCCGACGACGCGAAAGACCAAGCCCGACCACGTGGCGAGCACCGGATCATCGGTCACGCTGACCGGGTCGTAGTTGTCCCACGCCATCACGTTCCAGAACGTCGTGCCCTCGACGAGCACCCGCGGGCGCTTCCATTCCGCCAGCCAGAAGGCTCCGAGCGCGTCGGCGGTCGCGGGGGCCTGGATGAACGGCAGCTCGAGATCCCGCTGGACGCGGTCGTTGAGCGCGCCGCCGCTGTACTGAATGGGATAGGCCAGGTCCTCGAAGACCTTGCTGCGCTTGTAGGCGGAGAGGCCGGAGCTCCGGCGCAAGTCGGGCTCGCTGAAGACGTGCAGACTATTGACGATGTCGGTCATGGGCGTCTTGCTGATCTTCACGGAGTCCGCGAGCATCGCCACGTCGCTGTCGAGCGACGCGATCGCGGCCGGCCCCTGCGTGAGATAGACCATCTGCCAGAGCCCCGCCTCCAGGTGCAGCACGCAGCGGGACTGCTCGCCGAGCATACGGCGCAGCGTGGAGAACGGGACGGCACCATCGATCCGCGCCGCCCAGACATACCCGCCCGCGGCCAGCAGGGCGCGCGTCGCCGCGAAGGTGGCCCCGATGTCGGCCGCACCCGTCAGCGGATAGACGGTGCGCAGCACGCACGGCGTCACGTCGGCCGGATTCGTGATCGGGGCGGCCGGACTGCCGGTGTAGCTCCCGCCGGCATCATCGAGGATGCCGGCGACATCGCACGCCAGCGTCCCCCACACGACATCCGCCGTGGAGTTCGTCACCGGCGGGAGCGGCGGGGCCACCGCGGCGCCGGTCGCGGACTGGAGACCGTCCACCGTCGCCACGACGCTGTTGATCACGACCTGCACCGGGGCGCCGAGGCCGTCGTCGCCCCGGATGGCGAAGTTCCCGTACTGACTGTGGCCGATCACGATCTGGCTATCGCCGAAGAAGTTCACGCCGCCGAACGGCACGAAGGCGCCGCCCGCGACCTGGTACGTCGCCCGGAACCCGAGGATGTTGATGATGCCGGTGCCGAAGAGGAACCGGTACTTCACCGTGTACGTCACGCCCTTGATGATCGGGTTGGGCACGCCGAGGGCCGGCATGACGGCCGTCGCCGTGGCAACGGCGGCCGTCACGCTGCTGACCGGAGCGTTGGTCGCCGCGCGCGTCACCGAGAACGGCGTCTGCCCGGAGTTGGCCGTGGGGTTGGAGACGCTCAGGGGGAGCATGGTGAACCCCGGCAGCGACACCGTGACGAAGCTCTTGCCCGCCACGAGAGTCCGGTCGTCCATGTTCACGACCAGGCCGGTGAGCGAGCCCTGCGGGGCAATGACGTTCCCGGCGCGCGCGTGCTTGAGCGAGAAGTCGGCGGCGAGGTTCTGGGCGACGATCCCCTTGTACGCCGCGCTGCCCTGGCGCAGCTCGTACACACCCGCGCCCTGGGCGTGGAGCACCGCCTTCGTGCCGCCCCGCCCCCGCCCGCCGCTCGCCACGGTCAGGATACCGTTGGCGCCCGAACCGAACAGGACCGCCTCGCTGTCGATCTGCGCGAGGAAGTTCGAGGCCGCCGCAAACGGGTCGGTCTCGTTCACCGACGCCGTCGTCGCCCCCGCCGTCATCGGGGCGGCGAGCAGGGAATAGCCGCCGGCCTGCACCCACAGAATCGGCACACTGGGCGTCGTGCCGAAGTACGCCGGCACCCGCTGGCCGATCGCCTGCGGCGAGGCATCCCGGAATGTGGTGCGGTCGATGAGTTGCAGCAGGCACTTGTTCTCGATCACGAGGCTCTTGTCGCTCATGGCGAACGTGATCTGCTCGGCGGTGATCTCGGTCGGCTCTTCGAGATAGAAGACCTCGCGCCGGGCTTCCTCATAGGTCACCACGCCGTTGGCCGTCTCCGTGGTGCCCAGCGCCAGAATGACCGTACACGTGGCCTGGAGGAACTCGTAGCCGCCCACGGCCGGCCGCATGAGATCGGACAAACGACTGACGCCTTGCACGGCCCGATTATTGCGGAGGGTGATCTCGGTGGTCCGCGGGCGCCCGCTGACATCCACCGTCGTCATCACCGCCTCCAGGGCGCCGAAGGCCAGGACATAGGGCTGCCATTCATAGCCGAGCGCCACGATGAAGTCGTCGCAGAAGCGCAGCGTGAGGCCGGCCAGCTCGATCTGCACGAGATAGCGCGGCCGGGCGTAGGACCGCACGATCGCCGCCGCAATCGACGCCGTGAGCGTGGTCGTCACGCCGCGCCCTCGAGATGGATGTCAAGCGCATAGGTATCGGAATCGGCCGGCACCGGCGCCAGCACATCATCAAGCCAGTCCATCCAGCGCAGCGTGCCGGCGGGGTCCTGCACCAGGACCTTCTTGGCGCCCTGGGCGCAGTCGGAGAAAGCGCCCTGGACCGTTGTGAGGTCAGCCAGGGACAACCCGAGCCAGCCCCAGACTAGCCGATCGCGCGCCGGGCCACGCTGGGCACTCCAGAGATAGCCTGCGCGAGAACGGTCTCTCGCGACGTTGCCGACGGTGCCGACGCCGGCCTTGGTCACATAGGGATTGAGCGTCACCACGCGCGGTACCCCGAGCAGGAGTTCACCGATCGCGACGGTGACCGCCGGGATGGTGATCCGCCAACGTCGCTTCGTCACGCCCGCGAACGTGTCGAGGAAGTCCGCGCCGCCCGGGTTCTTGGTATCTCGAGTCGTGGTCGGTGGAAATACATCGTCGCCCGTGAGCGTGATCGCGACGGCGATGCTGGTATTCACCATTCCCCACCCGCTGACGGTCTGCGAGGAGCCCAGGTCAATGTCGATCACCGTCTGGGTCGGCGTCTGGATCGCCAACACCAGCGGGAAGATCACCGGCATCGCCCACCAGTCTTGTAGGCCGCCCTTGTACTGCGGGCCGCGGTCGCGATCGTCGATTCGCCCCAGCGGATAGCCCGAGTTCGCCGGCGGCTGCACCGAGATAGTCGCGGCGGATTCGATCAGGTTCTGCGCGAAGAAGGTGACGCTCATGGCCGTCTAGGTGGAGGACACCACCAACGTCAGCTTGCCGACGTTCCCGCTGTCGTCCGGCAGGATGATCGAGGTCTCCGTCGTGTCCGTGGAGATGTACTCGTCCCAGGCGCCAGAGACGCCCAGGATGCGCGTGGCGCCGGACCCGGCGTCGGCCAGGTAGAGCACGAACCCCTCGCTGAGCGAGATGTCGAGGAAGTCGTCCTCGAAGTCCGGGCGGAACTCCGTCACGCACGTCGGGCCGACCCCCACGCCGGTCAGCTCCGCGGGGACGAGCGCGGTCCACGCGCCGGCCACCGCGAAGACGTCCACCAGCGTCACCGCCCATGTCGCCGAGGTGCTGAAGAGCTGCGCCTGGGGCGCCGTGTCCCCGGTCAGCCGCACGGACGGGTTCACCTGCGTGCCGCTCGGCAGGCCGGTGAACGTGAAGCGCCCGAGGAGCACGCGCGGCGAGGTCAGGGTCGCGGTGGTGCTGGTATTGCCGAACGTGAGCGACAGGCGCCGGAGGCGCGCGTGGCGCCCGGCGCCGGCCGCGGCGGGCATGGCCCACCACAGGAAGCCGGTGGTCGTGCCGTTGTGCGCGGCGGCCGGGACCGTCAGGGCCGACATCGAGAACGGGTAGACCCCGAGAATCTTGCGGACGCTCTTGAGGCTGACGGCGCTGCGATAGGTCGTTGGCATGGCTCTACTTCAACTCCTTCCGCAGGGCCTTGATGAATTCGGGGGCCTGCTTGCGATTCACCGTGCGGGCCAGGGCCAGCGCGATATCCTGGGTCCGGCGCGCGGCGCGAGCGTCGCGGGCCGCGGCGAGCCCATGGGCAGCATCGGTGAGTTCGCGCAGTGCCGCCGCGGTCCTCCGGGCGGCGATCGCGACACGCCGGAGGCTCATTTGTCGCTCGTCGGGTCGATCACCCGCACGTCCACGGTGCCCGACGTGTCCCCGCCCGGCGTCCCGGTCGCCGTCGTCGTCACGTCGGCATTGTCAGTGAAACCGGCATTCGCCCCGGTGGCCTTCCCGATTGCTGCGGCGAGATCGAGGTATTGCTGCGTGAGCTTGGCCAGGGCCGTTCCTGCGGTGGCGGCGCCCGCCGGCACCTTCGAGGTCAGCTGCTGGTAGAACTCGCCCTGCTTCGTCTTCACGGCGTCGAGCGCGAGTCCGTTCTGCTCGATGAACTTCCGCGAACGCTCCATCTCGGCGTTGAGGTTGCCGAACCGGACGGACGCCGTCGCCTTGTTCAGCGCGTCCATCACCGCTGGGATATGGCCGAACTTCTGCTGGATCGTGTCCGCGGTCGCGATGGCGCCTGACCGAATGCGCTCCAACTCCTGGGGCTCATCGCGTAGCGTGATCGATCCGGCGTTCTCCAGGAACGCCAGATCGTTCGTGGCCTTCTGGATGTTGGCCTGCAAGTCCATGACAGCCTTGACGCCCTCGGCCACGCCAGCACGGCGGCTGAGCGCGTCCTGGTAGGCCTGGTAGCGCCGCTGGACGTCATCCCACGCCGCGCCCACCGCCTGGACGGCCTGGATATCGGCAGCGGTGACCATCGCGAAGGGGCTGGCACCCGCGTTGCCCTGGAACATGCTTTGGCGAACTCGCTGATACGCGGCCATGCTCTGCTGATAGGCGGCCAACATGCCGGTATCGGCACCCGGTGTACTGCCGAGCCCCAACCCTTTCTCGCCGGTGCCGAGCTGCGCCACGAACTGCTGGTAGGCCTGCACCCGCGCCTTGAGCTGCTCGGCGAGTGCGCCCGTTTCCTCCTCCCATTTCTTGATCTGCTCGTCGCGCTGCTTCGTCATCGCCTTGATGAGGTTTTCGTCGTAGTCGTCACGCTGCTTGCGCTGCTTGACGAGGAGGGCCGCATTCTCCAGCGTCTCCAGCGTATTCAGATCGCGCTGCACCCGGCCCAGATCCGCACCGTCCTTGCGCGCGGCGGCCAGGGTGTCCTCGCGGCGTTTGAGTTGGGTTTTCAGGAGCGCACCGGCGTCGTCGCCCTTCGCGACGTCGATCGCCTTTTCGAGGGTGAGGATCACGTCGCGACTGCGACTCATCGCATCGCTAAACTTGATTTGCTCCTCGGTGGCGTTCTTGACGAACTCCGCGTAGCCTTTGAACGCGAGCTTGAGGCTTTCGACGTAGCCCACCCCCGCCTCGCGCAGGTCGCGGAAATTCTGGATGTAGTTGCCGAGGCCGTAGCCCACGAGGCCCGCGAGCGCGACCCCGATGGCCGGCCAGACGGCTGAGAGCGCCCCGGTGGCGGCGCCGGCGGATTGCCGCAGTCGGATCAGCGCCGTGATAACGCTCTCCATCGCCAGGCGAGAACCGCGGAGACTGGGGATGACTTCCTCCAGGCCGATGGAGGCAAAGCGGGACATCGAGCGGGCGCTGAGCAGATGCGCCTCGCCGTGACGGACGACGGCGCCACGCGCGGCGTCCATTTCCGCTGTGAACTGCGCGGAATTCGCGCGAAGCTCCACGATGAGCGCGCCGATGGTCGCCACGTCAGCGCCTCAGCCGATTGGCCGCGGCCACGATGCCCGACCAGAGCCGGTCCCTGAATGCGGCGATCGCGGCATCACCTTGCTCGGCCAGCGCGCGCGTCAGTGGCGATTGCCCCGCGATGCCCGGATGATTCACGGCCCCATAGACGTGGCCGCCGAAGGCCAACGCGTGCGCGGCGCCGGAGCCGCGCTTGATGAGCATCACGGCGGCGGCCGGGTCCACGCGCGCGAGCTTGCGCGTCACCTTCTTGAAGATCCGCCGCGTCTTCGCCCCGGCCACTTCGCGATGGGCCTTCGTCCCGAACTCCAGCCAGCGCAGCACGTGCCCGCGCGCGCTGCGGCCTTTCGTCGTGCCCCCGATCCCGGCCGCCCCGGCGTCGGGCGGCTGGACTTGGACCTGCACCCGGAGGTCGGCCGCCGTGGCGCCCGTGCGACTGCGGATGTTCTGGACCGCCCCGGCCCGGATCACCTCCCCGCCGGCGCGCAGCGCGGCCTCCATGATGGGACCGGCGACCTCGATCGGAAGCTGACGAAGCGCCTCGTCCAGCTCCTTCAACCCGTAGACCTCCACCGAGGCGGTGAACTCGGCCATGTCAGCGCCCCAGGCGACGAGCCCGACGCCACGCCAGCAGCGCAGTGGTCTGCTCGGCCGGCGTGGGGATGCGCGTCGAGAGATTCACGCCGGCTTTCGCGGCAGCGGCCTCTTCGGCGAGGAGCTGGTCGTAGGCCAACTGCTCCGAGAGGTCGAGGCTGGTCATCTCGCTCAGCATGCGTCGCGGGGTCATGCCCAGCTCGCGCGCCAGCCAGATCACGTACCGGCGGGCGGGCTGGGCTCGAAGTTTCCCGCGAGGTCCTCGACGTCCCGCTCACGCAGACCGTTGAGGCGCTGGATCACGGCGAAGACGCGATCAAGCCCGGCCGCGCTCTTGCCGCCGAGGGCCTTGACATCCGCCTCCGCGAAGACCCGGGTCCCGTCCTCACCGATGATCGCGAGTGCGACGAGCCGCGCCCGCAGGTTCGCGAAGTTCTCGCGCCGGTCCTTCCCTCGGCCCGTATAGCAACTCTCCTCGAAGGCATCGCGCTCCGCGCCCGTGAGCCCGCGCACCAGCACTTCGCCGCCCCACTCCGGCACAGGGACGGTCTCGCGCGGAAGATCCGGCGCGCTGAGAATCGTGTCTCGACCGAGTAGCGCCATCGCCTAGGACTCCGTGATCGGGCCGGAGATGGAGATCGTCGCCATCCGGCTCTGCACGCCGTTCACCGCATAGGGCTCGCGACCGACGACGACATACGCGGCGAAGGCATCGGTCCCGCCCGCGCCCGCCACGTTGTTCTCATCGGGGTAGCTGAGCTGGAAGTTGCGCAGGGTCCCAGCCGCGTCGTCGTTCTCGAGCCCCTGCTGCGTGGCATCGGTGGGCATCCAGTGGTACTGAATCTGGACGTCGCCGTTGTCGCGGATGCCGAGCTTGTGGCGCACCGCCGTGTCCAGGAGATCGGTCAGCGGGATCTTCGGTCGCGTCGGCTTGGGCGCCGTGATGTTGAACACGCCTGGGACCGCCGTGAAGACCTCCGGCGTGGCGCCGTTGCCGCGCTTGAGAACGGTCAGGTTCGTGAGGACTTCCGGGTCGGTCGCCATGGATCAGGCTCCTCTCGTCATTCCGCTAGGCCGAGCGGCCGAGGGCGATCACGTCGTAGGTCACGCTGGTCCCGGCCCCGCTGTTGTTGATCTTGAGCAGGTCCCCGGTGGCGGCCGTCACCGCATAGCCGGTGGTGTCGCGCGCGACCAGCATGAGCAGGCCGCCCGGGCGCACCGTCACGATGTCGGTGGGATCGCCGACCCAGTTGATGAACTGATTGGCCGCTGCCCCGCCGACGAGGACGTTGTTCGTGTTCGCGGCGGCCGCCGCGATGATCAGGGCGTTGATCCGCGAGAAGGTGATCAGGGCCCCGAAGGCATCGGTCAGCACGCCCGCGAGGTCGAGGCTCTCCGAGGTGCTGGCCGCCAGCGTCCGGGTGTCCGTGAAGAGACGGTCGGCCTGGTCGGCGCCGACGCCGGAGGGCCAGGTAAACTCGTACTTCTTGATGATCGGCAGCGTCACCGTGCCGAGCAGCAGCGGGTTCGACTGGCTGGCGACGATCGAGACCGTCAGCTTCGTGGTCAGTGCGGTGCTCATGCGGATTCTCCCTTGACACCGTGCGCGCCCGTGGACAGGGTCTCGGTCGCGACGATGTGGTCCTGACAGGTCAGGTGGACTTCCTTGCGGCGGTCCGTTTCGATGATCTCCAGCACCTCGAGCACATGATCCGCGTAGAGCACGCGCAGGCCACGGCCGATGTCCCGGGTGGCCTTGAGATCGCCGCGATAGCGAATCCGCACACGGGCGGCGCCGGCGCCGAGCCAGTCCACGGCCGCGAAGACGTCGGGCACGGCCGGGAAAGCGGCCCAGGCCCCATCCCCGGGGCCCTGGATGGACTCCAGCGAGATCCGCTCGCGCAGGTGGCCGGCGATCATGCGGCCATCGCGAACATGCGGTAGGGCGCCAGCAGATGCTCGACGTGCAGCGGGATCACCGCCATCAGGCCGGGGGCCACCGGCTCCCGGTTCTCGTAGAAATGGGCCACCATCGCCTTGAGGCCCAGCTTGATGCCCTCCGGCACGTCGGCGGCGGCGCCATAGCCAGCGACGAAGCGGATCGTCAGCGCGTTGACTTGGTAGTAGGTGGACGGCCATACCGCGCCGAAGACGGGCGTGATCCGCGCGGGCTCGGTCACGAAATCGGTGACGTAGAGGCTCGGATCGAGCGTCTGCAGCACGCCCGAGAGGTCGAGATACTTGATGCTCGTCACGGACGAGACGGGTGCCAGCGGCAGCCGGACGCCCGCGTGGAAGCCTGCGAGCGATCGGAAGCGGAAGCCGTCGAGGACGAGATCCCACGTCTGCGTACAGAGCGCGCGGCCGAGCCAGCCGTCCCGGCCGTCGATGGCTTGACGACATGCCACGATCAGCGACTCGATCAGGGCATCGTCGGCGTTGACGTCCACGCGCATGAAGAGCTTGCACTCAGGCAGCGTGATCGGCTCGACCGTCGGCCCGGCGACGAGCGATAGGGCCATGGCGCTACTCGATCGTGAGCTGCTCTTCGTACCAGCTCGCGCCCTGCGTGAAGGTGGAGGCCGTGGTCTGCGCCACGGCATGTAGGCAGAGCGAGCACTGGGGCGGCACGATGAGCCGGCCGTCCACGTCCACCACGGCCCCGCCGTTCGGCGTCACCGTCGCCTCGACCGGCTTGATCGATCCCACCGCCCACGGGAACCAGCCCGAGTCGAGGATGGTAGTGCTGGCGGCGGCGATCACCGGGCCGCCGTAGGACTTGCCGGAGGCACCGCGGACCACGAAGCTGCCGCTCGTGACGGCGGCCTTCGCCGCCGTGACGCACGCCCACCCTGTCCAGCCCTGCGCCACCTGCGCGCTGACCAGGTTGAAGAAGAATAGCCGATCGATGACGAGGCTCTTGCCGGCGGCCGCGTAGCCGTTGAAGATCTCGAAGGCGGCCACCGTCGAGGGCCGCACGACGAGGCCGGCGACAGCGACCGTGCTCATCGTGCCCCACGCCTGGCCCCTGCGGACCATTTCGCTCCCGCGCGGCAGGCCGGTGGCGATCAGCTGTTCGCCGCGCTCGTTCAGGGCGATCTGCTGCTGAAATGCGCCGAGCGGCGTCCGAATCGCCCCATAACTCTGGACTGTGTCCCCGTTGGCCATGTGCTTGGTCTCCCTTTTCGCCGGTTACGTCGTCTCCCAGATCCCGGAAATGCTGATCGCCCACCAGGTGTCCGTGCCGTCGCTGACGAGCTCGACGCAGTCGCCCAGCACGTTGGTGGCCGCCGTGTTCTTGAGGTCCTTCGTCGTAGCGACGGTGATACCCGGCGCGGTGATCTTGTACGTGGCCGCGCCCGGATCGATGTTGATTTCCCCCGCCGCGCTGCCGCAGACGAAGGCGAAGTAGAGCCCGGCCGTGGTCGGCGGCGGCAGGCTGATGATCTGCGTCGCGCTGGCCTTGGTCCCGATGTAGGTCATCCCCGACATGGCGGCGGTGAGCGCGAACGTGTCCTCGGCGCTGATGCGGGACGTGATCGGCACCTCGCCGGCCGCGGATATGTCGAGCTGCGAGCCGGCTGGCAGCGTGAGCTTGCGGTTGGTGCCGTCGGTCGTGAGGATGATGTTGCCGCTGGCGTCGTAGAAGACGAGGTCACCATTCACCCAGCGCGTCTTGACGTTCGTGTGCGGCATCGCTCACTCCCTCCAGTGCGTCCCTCGCGGGAGCGCGCGGGCGCCTGTTGCGCGGGCGCGGCGGCCCGACGACCGCCGCGCCAGATGTGCTCCCTAGACGGTCATCGACACGGCCGGCTTGTAGCGCGGCCCGGCCAGGACCGCGAAGCCCGCGAGATTCAGCACGGTCGCGGTGGCGTCCACCTGCACCGTGAGCCACAGCAGGCTGTCCGAGACCTCCGCCGCGTCCAGGTCGATCACCATCGCGTTGTGCTGGAACGTCGCAGCGGTCAGGGTCAGGCCCGTCGACGGCAACGCCACCGCCGCCGCGTACTGATCGGCGAGCGTCGCGGCCTTGAACACGCCCGACGACAGCCGATACCGCGCCGCGATGGCCGTCGTCTTGGTGCCGGCGGTGGCGCCCGTGTAGAGCGTGAGGATGCTGTTGCCGGTGAGCGCCCCGAAGGTCAGGACGATCCCCGCCTCCGAGGCCTTGTCCAACTTGAACGAGTCCGAGTCGATACCCACGGAGCCGTAGTCCTTCGACTCGATCAGATGCACCAGACCTTCGTAGTCGAGCAGTCGCATGGGATCCTCCTCAGCTCCGGGTGGCCAGCACCACGAAGGGGGACAGGGTGTTCGCGCCGTTCTTGGGCGTGATCGCGGTGCGCGGCAGCGGCTGGCCGTCCACGCGATAGATCGCGCGGAACGTGTTCTCTCCCGACGTGAAACGGACGTGGATGCTGCTGGCCTGCTGCACGCCGCTGTCCTTACGGATCAGGCGGTACTGCGAGAAATCGCCGAGGATGATGTCGCCGACGGTGCCGACCGATGCGGCGAATTCGATCGGGATGACGGGGCGTCCCTTGATCGTCAGGATGCCGGTCGGGCCGTAGTTCACGAAGCGGGGCTGCACGGCGGCGGTGCCGGCCGGGATCGTGAGCTCATCGAGCTGGGGCTCGACGTCCACGTTGATGAACCACACGGCGCCGGCCTTGCTGCGCGCCGGCAGCCGCGCCCACATCTTCGAGAGGTTCGTGGTGTAGATGCTCGCGGCGGCTTGGTTGGTCTCCTTGCTGACCGAGACGAGGCAGGGCGCGTTCAGCACGCCGAGCGGCTTGACGACGCCGGCGCCGTTGATGATCGCGTCCTCGACCAGGAAGAGCAGCTCCTCCGCGAAGGCGCTCGTCAGCTCGGCGTCGAGCGTCGGGGCATCCTGCATCAGCTCCTCGGTCATGTAGCCGAGGGCGGCGACCTTGCGCAGCTTCATCTCGACCTGCGCGAGCTTGACCTGGGTGGCCGTGGGCGTGCCGCCCTCGTCCGTCCAGTAGCCGAGCACGCCGCCGCGGCGGGAGCCGTCCACCCGGCTGCGCTCGTCGATCACGTTGAAGACCATCACGTTGCCCGAGACCGGCCGATCGCTGACGCGGGAGAGGACCTGACCGCTCTCCCACATCATCTTCTCGATGCCGTCGGCATAGACCTTCGGGATCGCGTAGCCGCCGTCGGGGCCGACCTGCTCGCCCATGCCGGTGGCCGCAGCCGACAGCCGGACGTCGATACCGCTGCCGCTGTGGGCGTGCTGCACCGATTGCAGGAAGAGGCCGAAGGACCCCCAGGGCTTGTCCACCGCCCGATCGTGGACGACCGCGACGCGCGCGTCGTCGGCCAGGATCATCGCCTTCTCGGTGGCGATCAGCTTCTCGGCCGCGGCGATGTCGGCCGCCGTCTTGTCGAGGTCGCCGTGCTCGGCCGTGATGGCGGCGTAGCGCGTGGCTTGCTCCGGGGTGCGCTGCTCGCCGAGCTGGGCGAGGGTCTTGCCCTCGGTGACGAGATCCTTCTGGCGCTGTCTCAGGCTGTCGAGCCGCATGCCCGTCGTCCTCCCACAAGTGGCGTTGGGGGCGACCGGGCACGGGAAACAAAAAAGGCGTGGCGCCCGGTCACCACGGAACTTCGTCCGTGATGTCCAAGCGGCGCACGCCAGACCCTACGGGTCAGCGGTTCTTGCCGCGTCGCTCCACCCTCAGCCGCTACCCAGCAGGTACGGCATCTCGGGTGAAGCCTGTGCTGCTTACGCCAGTATGTCTACCGCGCTCATGCGGCAGTCGTCAAGAATTAAATTTCTCGGGAGGCCCGCCGCGCTCAAGGTTTCGAGGTCGGCGACGACTTTCGCCGCCTCATCCGGCGTGCGCTCGCCGCCCTGGATGAAGTGTCGCTCGTGATGCCCTGGCGTGGTGACCTCGATCCAACGATAGCGCACCCAATCAGCGTCCGTGATCGCGCTGAGAGGTCGTCGCGCGTTCACAGTTGGTCCCGCATGAGTCGGGCGCTGGCGATCGCGGCGTCGATGCGCCGCTCCGCGCGCAGGGCGGTGGCGAGTGACCACACCGAGAACCCCAGCGCCACCGACGCGATGACGAACGCCAGCACTACAGCCCCTTCTCGGCCAGCGCCAGCCGGTAGCGCGCCGGGTCGTCGTTGGCGGCCAGGGCCGCCGCGATCGGCACGGGCTCCGCCTCGGCCAGGGCCATCGCCACGCGCTTCTTGCCGCCGGCCAGCCGGGCGATGACCTGGTCCAGCGTACCGACGCCATCCGCCAGTCCCGCCCTGACGGCATCGGCGGCGGCCATGAGCCGGCCTTCGCCGAACCCCGACTCCACGGCCGCGCGGGAGACGCCCCGGCCGCGCGCCACGTCGGCCACGAAGGCGCGGTGATAGCCGCCGGCCATGTCCTGCAAGGCCTGGCGCGCCTCGTCGCTGAGTGGCAGCCCAGGCGCCGCCTCCGCCTTGAACTTCGCCGTCGTGATGATGTTCGTCTTGATGCCCGCCTTCTCCTCGGCCGCGCTCGTGTCCACATGCACCGCCATCACGCCGATCGAGCCGAGCTGGCTCGAGGGGCTCGCGATGATCTCGTCCGCTTGGGAGACCAGCCAGTAGCCCGCCGAGGCGGCGAGACTGTCGGCCACCGCGATGATCGGCTTCGGCCCGCGTGCGTCCCGAATGGCGGCCGCGCCCTCCTCGATCCCGAAGACGCTGCCCCCCGGCGTATCGGCATGGATCACGACCGCACTCACGTCCGGGCTCTCGATGGCCTGGCGCAGCGAGGCGATGAAGGCCTGCACGGACGTACCGCCGCTCATCTGCGTCATGGCGTTCATGCGCGGCGCGATCACGCCGTAGAGCGGCAGCACCGCCACCGTGCCGACGCTGCGCGCCACCGATCGCGTCGGCGCCGCCGCGCCGATCCGCGCCTGAATCTCCTCGTCGGTGAACATGCGGCCCTCGGCCCGGAGCGTGAGGACCTCCACGATCACGTCGAGCGTCGCGGGCAAGATCGCCCAGGGGTGTTCGGCGACAAACTTTAGGACGTTCGCGTAGCGCATCACGGTCTCCCTATTCTCGGCCGTTCAACGGCGGCAGCGTGCTCGCGGGGATGATCCGGCGGGCCGCGGGCTGGGCGCGGGCCGCGATCACATCACGGGCAATCTCCAGCAGCCCGTAGCAGAGCAGCATATCGTCGATCGGGCCGGTCACGCTGACGCGGCGGTCCTCGCCCATGTGGATCACCAAGTCGATCATGCACTCGCTCCTTCCAGCACCAGCGCCGCGAGCGCGGCGGGGGCCTCGTCCTCCCACTCGTCGAGCGCGTCCAGCCCGCGCTCGAGCACCTCCGCACAGTGCGCGGCGCAGTAGGCCCGCGCGGTCGTCGCATCCAAGCGCAGCCGCTCGGCCAGCAGCTCGACGTGCTGGCCGTAGTACCCCGTGATGCGCTCGGCGAGCCGATCGGGGCCGCGCTTGAGTGCCGCGCGCAGCGCGACGATCTCAGCACGCACCGCGCCGCCGGCGGCCTGGATCACGATCTCCCGCAATCGCGCGCTTTCCTGCGGATCGGTCGGGACCGGCCCGGTCGTGTCACTCGGCGCCGGCGCGTTGGGATCCGGGCCGCGCCCCTGATTCATCGAGCGCCGCGGCTCGTCGAGCCCGGGCCGGGGGTTGTAGTTCAGCTGCTCCCGGACCTCGTTCTCGCTGAGCACGCCGTTCTGGACGTAGATCGCGTGGGACGCCGCCCGCGCGGCCATGTCGCCGCGCATCAGTGCGTCCACGAGGAACTCCGCGAAGAAATCGCCGGCCTCCGGCAGGAGCACGGCATCCACGGCCTGCTCGAAGGTCGCCAGCCACGGCAGGAGCGTGAAGTTCACGAATCCGATCGTCTGCTGCTCGATGCCGCGGCCCCAACTCGAGGACTTCTCGATGTCGCCGATCAGATGCGGCGGCACGCGGAAAAAGCGCGCGATCTCCCCGAGGCTGAAATTCCGACTTTCGATGTACTGCGAGTCCCGGCCGCTGACGCTGAGGCGTTCCGGCTTCAGGCCGCCCTCGAGGAGCACCGCCTTGTGGGCTTGGCGCCAGCCACCGAGGCGCTGCTGCAACGCCTGCTCGTTATTCTTCCGCGCCGTCTCACTGAGCGCGTTCGGCGCGACGAAGGCCAGGTGCCCCTCCATGCCCTGCGCCCAGAAGCGCGCCGCGAAGCCCTCCTGCGCCTTGGCGGCGCCGATGCTCTCCGCCGCGTACTCGATGACCGAGCAGCCCTGCACGCCGTCACGCGATCGGCCGAGGATGTGAAAGACCTCGTCCTGCGTCAGCGCCTCGGGCAGTCCGTTCAGCGGCCGGTAGGTGTATCCGCGGCGGCCCGAGTCCAGCAGCTTCACCGTCATGCGGTCAGGGTGGAGCGGCACCAGCTGCGCGAGGTCACCGTGGCGATCCCAGAGCATGCGGTTGTAGAAGTTGCCGCGCAGGAGCAGATGCTCCTGACCCATCGAACGCCACTCCTTCGCGGTCTGGTAAGCATTGGGACGCCGGCGCAGGAGGTCGTAGATCGGCAGATCGCGGGCGCGGTCCTTGCCGCCGTCGGGTCGCCGCTGGTAGACGAGCAGGGGCAGCGTGCCGACCATGTCGGCCAGCAGACCGACACAGGCGTAGACGGCGCTGAGGCGCATGGCCGACTCGGGCGTCACGCGCTCGCCGGATTGCGTGATGCCGCCGCCGATGGATTCATACCAGTAGTCGTTGATCGGGCCGGGCGTCCCCTCCATCGCCGTGATCGGCCCGCCGGTGACGAGGCTCGTCAGCAATCCCATCAGCGCGTCCTCCGCAGCGAGGGCCAGACGAGCGGCGTGAGCAGCGCGAGCCCGACGGTGATCAGGGCAGCGCCGAGGGACAGCACCAGGCCGACGCCGGTGCTCACCAGCACGATCGCCAGGGTCGCCTCGATCGCGGCGTGGCTGCGCCATGCCCAGGCGCGCAGGGGGGCGAGGCCGCGCTCCTTCGTGAGGGCGGTGCCGAGCGCCCGGCCCCGCCGCCCGACGTAGCCGATGAGGATGGCCAGCCCGCGCCTCATCATCCGAGCACCGTGATGCGCGCCTCGGCCAGCACCTGCGTGACGAGCGGCCGTGCGAGGGCGGCCAGCAGCGCGGTGAACCCGTCGATCTTGAGCGCGCGCGCCGACTTGCGAGGGAAGACGTTTTCGTTGGCGTCCTCGTGGGCCACCACGTTGGAGACGCACCACGCCATGACCGGATTGCCGTCGTGATGCAGCTTGCCGTCGCGCAGGAGATCGCGCACGGCCTTCATCGGACCGCTGAGCTGTTTCACCGTCTGCGGAATCTCCACGAGGGCGAGCCCGCTCTCACTGAGCTCCGTCACGATCTGCGTGGCCTGGTACGGATCGTAGCCGATCTCCTGCAGGGAGACGAGCTTGGCCAGCGCCTTGATGTCCTCCCGGATCACGCCGAAATCAATCAGGTTGCCCTCGGTGAGCGTGAGGTGCCCGGCGGCGGCCCAGCCCGCGAAGTGCGCCATCTCCGCGTGCGCCCCGGCCAAGACCAGCTCGCGCGGCAGGTAGAAGCGCGTCGCCACGTACACGTGACCGTCGCGGAGCCACACCGCGATCATCGCGGCCAAATCGCTCTTCGACGCGAGGTCGAGGCCGAGGTAGCACGGATCTCCGGCGCACGCGGCCGGGTCGATCGTCATCGCGGCGCGGGCCCAGAGGGTCATGTCGAAGAATGGCAGATCGGCATTGACCCAGACGTTGAGGCGCTTCGTCAGGAAGGCCGCGCGGGCCGCGGGCGTCGCCTTGGCCTTCTTCGCTTCCTCGCGGAGACCATCGAGCTTCACGGAGACGTGAAGGTTGGGATTGGCCTTGAACCAGCACCGCTCGTCGCCCCAGTCGTCGGTGTCGTCGATCGTGTAGATCACGCCGAAGGCGGCATCATCATCGACGACACCTTCGAGGATCTTCGTGATGTAGGTCCGGGTGTCGTAGCAGACGCCGGCCAGGTTGCTCCCGGCCGTCGTGATGATGAAGATCAGCGGCTGCCGACGGGCGCCGGTCGCCGTGACGAGCACGTCGAGCATCTCGCGCGTCTTGTGGGCGTGCAGCTCATCGACGATCGCCGCGTGGACGTTCAGGCCGTCCGTGCTGTCGGCGTCGGCGCCGAGGGGCTCGAACTTCGAGGCGGTGACGGGATCGTTGAGGTTCCCGGCCAGCACGTTGATCCGCGTGCGGAGCTTCGGCGTGCCGAGGACCATCCGGCGGGCCGCGAGCCACACGATCTTGGCTTGATCCCGCTTCACCGCTGCCGAGTAGACTTCCGCCCCCGGTTCGCCGTCCATGAACGCGAGATACATACCGAGTCCCGCCGCCTTGGTACTCTTGGCATTCTTGCGGGCGACTTCCTCGTAGACGAAGCGGAAGCGGCGCGTGCCGTCGAGACGTCGCCAGCCAAGGACGGACCCGAGCGTGAAGCATTGCCAGCCCTCGAGCCGAATACGCTGCGCGGGCGGTTTCGCCCACTCGCCCTGCGTGTGCGGCAGCGCCGAGAAGTAGAGTCGAATGTCCTCCACCGCCTCAGGGTCCCACCACAGCCCGCGCTCGTGGCCATGGTCGAGATCGCGGAGGTGCCGCTCGCAGGCGAGCCGAACGTAGCGGCCCGCGACGATCCGCCCCTCGACGACGTCGCGCGCGTACTGCGTCGCGCGGTCGTCAGGCGGGGTGGGCCGTGCGGGCTGCGCGGCGCCGCGCGAGCTCGTCGAGGGGCTCGACGGGGGGCTGGCCGTGACCGTGGTCGTCTCCTGCCGCCTTGGCGGCCGGCGCCGTGAGCTTCGTGCGCTCACTTGGCGTCACTCCGAATCGCTGGAACACGCGCACCGCGGCCTCGAAAGCCTCCTTGGCAATGCCGACCTCCGGGCGCCGCGTCTGGCCGACGGCCTTCGTGGTTTGCACGAGGCCGCGCCTGAGCGCCCGGTCGGCCTTGCGATAGATCGCCCACCATCGGCAGGCGCCAGCGAGCACCGCAACGTCGAGCGTCTTGAGCAGGCCGAGCCGGTGCAACTCCGGCGCGAGGTCCTCCCAGATCGCGCTGCTCTCGCCATCGAGCCAGGGCGGTGCTGCTATCGACGCCGCCGCGGCCGGCTTCGGCTCCCCGGCGTTGATGGGGCGGTGGCCAGGAAATCCCCGAAGCCGGTTGACTTCCGTTGGCGTCGCTGCCGGGCCACGCTTGCCCATGGGTCACCGATCCCGGTCGCTCGGACTCATGTGCCAATAATATCACGATTGACCCCTCCCGAGAAATCTGCGGTCGCGCGCGCGGCTG
>JBGPPG010000063.1:0-18972 GCA_041488455.1 Gemmatimonadota bacterium | reverse complement strand
CGCTTCCTGCGCCGTCGCCAGGTTCCGCAGATCCGAGATCATGCTCGACTTGACGGCCTTCTGCTTGGTGTTGGCGAACTTCGGAATCGCGATCGCGGCCAGAATGCCGATGATCACGACCACGATCAGAAGCTCGATCAGCGTGAAGCCCTTGCGGTTCGACATACTGCCTCCGAATAAGAGTGGATGCTGCACGAGGAGCCGGGAGTGCTTCACGTCTCCGAGCGCTGGAGGGGCAACACACGTGCCACCTTGGCATCCGACGTTGTAAGCTATGGATGTACAATATGTTAGAAGCATCTAACAAACATTTGCGCCCCTCCAGAAAACCAAGTGTTTCCGAATCCTGCAAGTCCCTCCGATCAGATATCGGGCTTTCACGCTCCCAACCCCGGCAGTACCTTCGCACCGGCACGTCGTGAGTCTCCCCTGTGACGGAGCGCATCCATGGGCATCACCCACATCATCTGGTCGATCATCGTCGGTTTCGTGGTCGGGCTCTGTGCCCGGGCTCTGCTTCCGGGAGCGGACCACATCGGTCTTCCGCTGACGATCCTCGTCGGCATCGCCGGCTCCTGGCTGGGAGGTTTTGTCGGAACCCTCATCTCCAAGCCAGTTGAGGGCGCCAAGTTCCACCCGGCTGGATTCCTCATGTCCATCGTCGGAGCGGTCGTGCTCCTGCTGCTGCTCCGCATGGTGGGCTGAACCCGCATTGCGATTGGAGCGAACCGATGGGTCTCCTGGATCAATTGTCGTCACAGCTGTCCTCGGCGCTGGGAGGCGCGAGCGGCCAGCACCCCGGGCTGCTGGGCCACGTGGCGGACCTGGTGAACAACCCGGCCACCGGCGGGCTCGACGGGCTGGTGCAGGCGTTCCACGCTCACGGGCTCGGCGGGGTCGTGTCGTCGTGGATCGGCACCGGCCCCAACCAGCCGGTCACCGCGGATCAGATCAGCAAGGTGCTGGGTCCGGAGCGGATCCAGATGATCGCGACCAAGCTGGGCGTGGCGCCGGAAACGCTGACCGCTCAGCTCGCGACGGCCCTCCCCGCGCTGATCAACCACCTCACCCCGAACGGGACGGTGCCGAGCGGCAACGCGCTCCAGCAGGCGCTCGACGCGCTCAAGCCGAAGCCCGCTCCGGCCTGAGCTCGAGAGGGTGACGTTCGCCTTCCTGCTGCCATGCCGGTCCGACTCACCACCGTAGACGCCTTCACCGCCAAGCCGTTCGCGGGGAATCCGGCGGCCGTCTGCCTGCTCCCCGCTTCCCGTGACGACGCCTGGATGCAGGCGGTGGCGCGGGAGATGAACCTGGCAGAGACGGCGTTTCTCCTGCGCCAGGGCGACGACTTCGGTCTGCGCTGGTTCACCCCCGCCGTCGAAGTGGACCTCTGCGGCCACGCCACGCTCGCGAGCGCGCACGTGCTCTGGGAGGAAGGACACCTCGCCCCGGGCGCGGAGGCGCGCTTCCACACCAGGAGCGGGCTGCTCCGGGCCACCCGCCGGGACGACTGGATCACGCTGGACTTCCCCGCGACGCCTCCGGTCCCCTGCGACCCCGTTCCAGAGATCGTCAAGGCGCTCGGCGCGCCCATCCGCCGCACCGCGCGCACCCGGTTCGACTACCTGGTCGAGCTGGAGTCCGAGGCCGCCGTCCGGGCGCTCGACCCCGATTGCGCGCTGCTGGCAGGCCTGGGCGGGACGCGCGGCGTCATCGCCACCAGCCGCTCCGAGAGCCCGGACATTGATTTCGTCTCCCGGTTCTTCGCCCCCGCTGCGGGGATCCCGGAAGACCCCGTCACCGGCTCGGCCCACTGCGCGCTGGGTCCGCTTTGGGCCGAGCGGCTGGGCAAGACGTCGCTGGTCGGCTATCAGGCGTCGCCGAGAGGCGGGATCGTTCGGGTGACGGTAGCGGGCGACCGCGTCCTCCTCGGTGGCCAGGCGGTGACCGTGCTTCGGGCGGAGCTGGCCGCATGAGCGATCCGGTTGCCGCGTTCCAGACGCTCGACCTCAGGGTCGGACGGGTGCTGCGGGCGGAGCCGAACGAGAAGGCCCGGAAGCCGTCGTACAAGCTCTGGATCGACTTCGGGCCGCTGGGCGAGAAACGCTCAAGCGCGCAGCTCGTGGATCTCTACCGGCCCGAGGAGCTGGTCGGCCGGCTCGTAGTCGCGGCCGTGAACCTCGGCACGCGGGTCATTGCGGGATTTGCGTCGGAGGTGCTGGTGCTGGGGTTGCCGGACGAGGGAGGGCGGGTCGTGTTACTAGCCGTCGAGCGGGAGGTGCCCCTGGGAGGCAGGGTGTACTAGACAGAGCGAACAGTGAACAGGGGTATCAGGTGGGGCCTGTTCACTGTTCACTGTTTACTGTTCACTGCGTCGCTGTCCACCCTCTGGCTGTCCTTCGCCATCCCCGTCTCCGTCCCCGCCGGCCTCACTACCAGCCCGCTGACCGCGCCATCCTTGGTCAGGGTCCACTCGATGACCACGGGCATCCTGGCGGCGGTGAAGGCTGAGGTCCGGCTGTAGACCTGGTCGGGCCTGAGATCGGCCACGTGCTCGTCCACGGTCCGCTGCTCCCGGCCGAGCTGGGTGACCGCCTTGCCGGCGAACGCGCCCAGCTCCGAGGCGCTCCCGAACACCCGCTGCAGCTCGGGGGTGAACCGGCCCCACAGCTTGCCGTATTCGGCTTTATACAGCCAGTTGGTGTAGATCCGTCCCTGCTCCATCGTTCTGCCGCTAGCATAGTTGCCCGGCGGGGCGCAGGCGGCCAGCGCGAGTGCCGCGGGCGCCAGTCTGAGAACACGTCGAGGAATCGTCATGCGGGTCTACATCTCGGTTGACATGGAAGGCATCGCGGGGATCGTCCACGAGGACCAGACCAACCCGGTCGAGCCACGCTGCGCCGCTGAATATGCCCGGGGCCGAAAGCTGATGACGGCCGAGGCGAACGCCGCCGTGGAGGGGGCCCTCGCCGCGGGTGCCGATTACGTGCTGGTCAATGATAGTCACTGGGCCATGAGAAATCTGCTGGCCGAGGACCTCAACCCCGCCGCCGAGCTCCTGAGCGGGGGGCCCAAGCACCTGTCCATGCTCGAGGGGATCGAGGCCGGCTTCGATGCCGCGCTCTTCATCGGCTACCACGCCAAGGCGGGGACCGCTCGAGCGCTCCTCGACCACACCATGACCGACGTCGTCCGCGACGCCCGGCTGAACGGTCGTTCGATGGGCGAGCTCGGCCTCAACGCCGCGCTTGCAGGAACCTACGGCGTTCCCGTGGCGCTCGTATGCGGGGACCGGGCCACCGCCGACGAGGCCCGCGACGTCCTGGGCGCCGAAGTCGGCGTGGTCGTGGTGAAGGAGGCGGTGAGCCGGCACGCCGCCCGGAGCGTGGCGCCGGAGGTCGCGCGGAAGCGGATCAAGGAGGGAGTGACAGAGGCGCTCCGCGGCCGCCACCACGCGTTCGTGCCGGTGAGCCCGAGCACGATCGAGGTGGACTTCCGGTTCACCTACGAGGCGGACTACGCGGAGCTGGTGCCGGGGTCGGAGCGCCGGGGGCCGGTCACCGTTGCCTACACCCACGCCGATTTCCGGGAGCTGTTCCGCGCCTGGCGGGCGTTCTACAACCTGGGGAAGGTCGAGTAGCCGGAGACACGGAGAACTGCGAACCACAGAGACACAAAGGCACAGAGGAACCAATCCCAAAAAGTTGTCTCGGTGTCGCTGTGCCTCTGCCTACGCGCTCCTCAGCGTGAAGATCGGAACCTCCGGCGGGCAGAAGAACCGCGCCCGGATGTCCGCGGTCCCGATCCCGCGCGAGACGTAGAGCCGGCCCCACGCGGTCTGGTACCAGCCGGCCAGAAACCGGCCCGAGCCGATCGGCGTACGCGCGGGGATGCCGGGGATCCGGATCTGCCCGCCGTGGGTGTGACCCGCCAGCGCGAGAATGGGCGACGGCACGCCCGCCGGCAGCGGGTCGTCGGCCGGGCCCGGCTCGTGGGCCAGCAGGATCACCGAAGCGTCGCCCGGAACTCCGGACGAAGCGGCGCCGAGGTCGGGCTTGCCGCCGAGCAGGGCGTCGAGTCCCACGAAGGCCAGCTCCGCCCCACCCCTCTGGATGATCACGTGCTGGTTCACCAGCAGGATGGCCCCCGCCGCTTCGTAGGCCAGACGGGCCAGCTCGCCGACCGCGCCGCCGCGATAGTCCCAGTTGCCCAGCACCGCCAGCGTAGCGACGGACCCGCGCGCTTCGTTTGCGAACGCCGACAGCTCCGCGATTCCGTCCGCCGTCTCGCACTGGTCCCCCGTGAGCACCACGATCTCGGGCCGCTCGCCCCGGATGAGGGCGATCGTGCGCTCGGCGGCGCCGCGGTTGGCCGGGAGATGGAGGTCGGAGAGCTGGGCGATGCGGATGCCGTCGAGCCCCTTGGGCAGGCCGGGGACGGGAACGTCGTGCCGGCTCGGACGCACCCACCGGGGCTCGACCCCGAACGCGTCGCCCGCGACGCCGGCCGCGAAGACCCCGGCGCCCGCGAGGAAGCGCCGTCGTGAGGTCAGCTCGCCGCCGCGTCCGGGAGCGCGCCGAAGCGGCGCTCGCGCTGGTGGAAGTCCGCTACTGCCTCGCGCAGGTGGTCGGGGCCGAAGTCGGGCCACATGGTGGGAACGAAGCACAGCTCGGCGTAAGCGCACTCCCAGAGGAGGAAGTCGCTCAGACGCCGCTCGCCGCCGGTCCGGATCAGGAGATCCACCGGCCCCGCCGACTGCGTGCCGTGGTCCACGATCGCCAGCAGCCGCCCGAAGGACTCGCGCGAGGGCACGGTGCCGGGGGTGACGCACTGCGCCGCGCGCAGGATCGCGTCCCGCGCGGAATAATCGATCGCGAGCCGGAGCAGAAGCCTGTTGCCGGCCGCGGTCGCCGACTCGACGTAGTCGATCGCGTCCAGCAGGGTCCGCGACAACCGGTCCCGCCGACCCAGCACGGTGAGCCGCACGCCGGCCTCGGCGCACGGAGCTGCCTCCGCCCGGAGATACTCGCTGAACAGGCGCATCAGCCACTTCACCTCGCGCGCCGGCCGCCCCCAGTTGTCGGCGGAAAAAGCGAACAGGGTGAGCGTGCCGATGCCCATATCCGGGGCCACCTCGACCAGCCGGCGGACGGCGAGCGCCCCCTCACGATGCCCCGCCGCGCGCGAGCGCCCCTGCCGGGTCGCCCACCGGCCGTTGCCGTCCATGATGATCCCAACGTGCAGGCCGGCTGGCGGCGCGGATGCGGGCTGGATCGGTTTCATGGATTGAAGGCTCCGGGCGGATCGCTCAGCGATCCCGCATGGTTCGGATAAGGGCTTCCATGTGATCGAGGTACCGCTCCAGCGCCTGGCGCCCGGCCGGGCTGAGCCGGTACTCGGTGCGCGGAAGCCGGCCCTCGAAGGTCTTGGTGCAGGTGATGTAGCGGGCCGCCTCCAGCTTGCGGGCGTGCACGCTCAGGTTCCCGTCGGTCGTCTCCAGCAGCCGCTTCAGCTCGTTGAAGGTGAGCGACTCGTTCACCGCGAGCGCGCTCACGATCGCGAGCCGCATCCGCTCGTGGATCAGGCGATCCAGGCCGAGCGTCTCCTGCCGCGCCGCCCGCCCCGCGGTCAGCGCGCGCTCATGGGCCTCGGCATGCGGCTCAGCCACCGTGCCTCCGCGCGATCACGAGCCCGAACGCGATGTGCAGCCCGCCGAACCCCACGGCCATCAGGACATTCCCCCAGCTCGGCGGAGCGAAGAGGGCGAACGCGCCCACCGCCATGAAGCAGAGGCCCATGAGCGGGACGGCGCGGACCGAATAGGCACCCCCGGTCACCACGCCGGTCCCGTACAGGAGCAGCCACGTGCCCGGCAGCGCCGCCGTGAGCCCGTGCCGCACCAGCACCACCGTGAGCAGCACGCCGACCAGAAGCGGCGGCACGTAGCTCAGGACGAATCGGCGCCCGGAATACGAGAAGACCGACGTGCCCGCGCGCCGGGCCTTGGCGCTCATGGTGACGATGCCGATCACGATTGCCACGGTCGCCGCCGCGAACCAGGTGGCGAGCCACACCGGCGTGCCGCGGTGCCCTTGCGCAAACCCCGCGCCCGCGAGCGCGACGACGCCCATCGCCACGCCACCCCAGCCGGGCACGGCCGTGAACGACGTCGCCCGCTCCATGGTCCGGCGGATGAACGAGAGGTTGTCCATCGCCCGTGCCTGGAGCGTGGGCGGCCGGGGGGGCGGGGGCGGGGGCGGATTAACGGGTCGGACGCTGGCCATGGGCTACAGGATACCCACGCGGCTCACCGCCAGCAAGTGCTTTGCGTTGCAGAGGGCGGGCATAAGAAGTCCGGGAGCCGGTCCAGCCGACCCCCGGGTCAGACCCGGCCTAGAGGCCGGAAGTGCAGTGCGGACAACGGGTCGCCGGTATCGGGATGGCCATGGCGCAGGCCGGGCAGGGCTTGGTTGTCGGGGGAGCGGCCGGGTCTGGCTTCTGAAGCTTGGTGGCCGCCCGCACCAGGAGGAACACGACCAACGCCACGATCGCGAAGCTGACCACGGAGTTCACGAACACCCCGTAGTTGAGCGTCACGGCTCCCGCGGCCTTCGCGTCCGCCAGCGAGCTGTAGGGCGGCGCGGCCTTGCCGCCCGGCGCGAGCAGGAAATAGAGGTTGGTGAAATCCACCTTGCCCAGCGCCAGACCGATGGGCGGCATGATGACGTCGTTGACCAGGGAGGTGACGATCGTCCCGAACGCCGCGCCCATGATGAAGCCCACCGCGAGGTCCAGCACGTTCCCCCGCATGACGAAGGCTTTGAAGTCCTTCAGCATCCCGAGCTCCAGGTGAGAAGAGTTGCAGGAAGATGCAGCCGAAAGCGGGAGGTGAGAAGGAAGAGGTGAGAGGTGAGAGGGGAGGGGGTGGCGGGGTTCTTGCCCCCCTCAGCGGTACGGCGTGAGATGCCCTGCGAACGCTTGGCGGAACCCCCGCGCGTTAGGCAGAGCGCAAGAGCGCCAAACTGACTCTCGAGATCGCCATCACCGTGCAACTTCTTGCCCTCGTCGGTTCCCGTCCCGTGCGCCTGGCCGCGCTCGCCGCCGTGCTCGGCTGCCTCGCCGTTCTCCTGCGCGAAACCGAGGCGGCGGGCGCCGAGCCGGCGACGGCAGTTGCTAGACTCCGGTACGTCCGGGCAGCCGTGGCCGCCCCGGCTCCGGCGCCGGTCGAGCCCCGGACCGCCAGGCGTTCCGCCCGAAGCACGGCTCCAGGGACGACGTCGCTGCCGGCATCCCACGACCCGGCATCGGAAGTCGCCGCCTCGTCCGACGCTCCGGAGAACCGGCCCCGCGGCCACACGCCGCTGAGCTGGCCGGTGGGGCCGGCGTCGCTCCCCGGCGCGCTGCTGCCGACGTCCCGCATCGTGGCCTTCTACGGCAACCCGTACTCCAAGCGCATGGGGATCCTCGGCGAGCTGCCGCGGGACTCCATGCTGGCGCAGCTCCGGAAGACCGCGGCCGAGTGGGCCGAGGCCGATTCGTCGGTGGAGGTGAAGCCCGCGCTGCATCTGATCGCGACCGTAGCGCAGGGCAAGCCGGGGCGGGACGGGATGCACCGGCTCCGGATGCCGGACAGCCTGATCGACCAGGTCGCGGGGTGGGCGGAGGCGAACGGCTGGCTTCTCTTCCTCGACATCCAGGTGGGCCAGAGCACGGTGCAGAAGGAGTTGCCCCGGCTGCTGCCCTATCTCGCCCGGCCCTACGTGCACCTGGCGCTCGATCCCGAGTTCTCCATGAAGGACGGCTCGACCCCGGGCACGCGCATCGGGACGCTGGACGCCGAGGACGTGAACTACGCCATCCGCCAGCTCCAGGGGCTGGTGGACGGCCTCAAGCTGCCGCCGAAGGTGCTGGTGGTGCACCGGTTCACCCAGCGGATGCTGACGAACTACGACCGGATCACCGTGAGTCCGCAGGTGCAGGTGGTGATGGACATGGACGGGTTCGGCGGCCGCCCGCTCAAGCGGAGCGTGTACCGCGACTTCATCGTGAAGGAGCCGGTGCAGTACACCGGGTTCAAGCTCTTCTACAAGAACGACAAGCCGATGATGACGCCGAGCGAGGTGTTGGGGCTGTCGCCGGTGCCAGTTTACATACAGTATCAATAGCTGTTAACCGTTAGCCGTTAGCGGTTAGCTAATGGCCAATGCCTAACGGCTATTAGCTTTCCGGGGTGGCCGTTCCCGCGCCTGCTTCCCCGCCCCGCTCGTCTGTAGCATCGGACCCCGGCGCCACGGCCGTCGCGCGGGTGTCTCGCCGGTTGCTCCCCTTTCTCTTCCTCCTGTACATCCTGTCCTTTCTCGATCGCGTGAACGTGGGGTTCGCCGCGCTCGAGATGAACCGCGACCTGGGCTTCGGGCCGACGGTCTACGGCTGGGGCGCGGGCATCTTCTTCCTCGGCTACGGTCTGTTCGAGGTGCCGAGCAATCTCGTGCTGTACCGGACCGGGGCGAGGATCTGGATCGCAAGGATCATGGTGACCTGGGGGCTCGCGGCCTGCGCGATGATGCTGGTGCGGACGCCGTTCAGCTTCTATCTGCTCCGGTTTCTCCTGGGCGTGGCGGAGGCCGGGTTCTTCCCAGGCATCATCTTCTATCTCACGCACTGGTATCCCGCCCGCGAGCGGGCCCGCGCGTATTCCTGGTTCCTCGCCGCGATTCCGGTCTCTGGTATCGTCGGCGGACCGCTCTCCGGCTCGCTGCTCGGCCTGGACGGCGTGCTCGGGCTCCGCGGGTGGCAGTGGCTCTTCCTGATGGAGGGGCTGCCCACGGTGGTGGTCGGGTTCCTGGTGCTCTTTCTCTTGCCCGACCGGCCGAAGGATGCGCGCTGGCTCGCGCCGGCGGAGAAGGCCTGGCTCGAGGGGACGCTGGAGGCGGAGCGCGGGGAAGTGGCGGAGCATGGGGCCAGTTTCGGGCGGGCGCTTGTGAGCCTCAGGGTTTGGCTACTGGCGCTCGTTTATTTCCTCGGCATCGTTGGCCTCTACGCCCTGACGCTCTGGATGCCGCAGCTGCTCAAGGGGACGGGGCGGTTCACCAACTTCCAGGTCGGCCTCGTCACGGTCATTCCGTACCTCGTGGCGGTGGTCGGGATGGTGCTCGTGGGGGCCAGCTCGGATCGCACGGGCGAGCGGCACTTTCATATCATCGTGCCCTTGCTGGTGGCGGCGGCCGGTTTCACGGCGGTGGGGTTCGTCGGGGCGCCGGTGCCGCTCGTGGCGGCCCTGTCGGTCGCGGCATTCGGGGTGCTCGCGTGGACTGCGCCGTGCTGGGCGCTGCCGACGGCGTTTCTCAAGGGCGAAGCGGGCGCGGGCGGGATCGCGCTGATCAACTCGTGTGGAGCGTTGGGCGGATTCGTGGGGCCACTGATCCTGGGGCTGGTGAAGGATCGGACCGGGAGCTTCACCTGGGGGCTCCTGACGGTGGCGGCAGCGTGCGTGGGGGCGGCCGCGGTCGTGGTGGGGTTGCGGCGGGCGGACGGGGCGCGGCGGGCGGTGTAGCGCGGGGTACCTCTGGTCCGGAATGGTGCATCGCCAGCGACAGGTGTGGCGTGAGGTTTGTGATTGCGACACAGAACCCGGGGTTGCTGTCGCAAAATCTTCGTTTCGGGTCAGGGTTTTCCCCCTAGCTGCGTAGTGGGGGAGCGGCAGATTGTGGAGGCGTGGCGGCGGGGTGTTGTCAGGCTCATACAGTAGTTTCACTCACATCGCACTCGCTCTTGCGGCTCAAGACAAGAGTCCCGCGCGTTCATACGGTGACAGCAGCCGCTGCTTCTCTGCGTCAGCATGCCTCAGTGAAGGACAAGGCGTCCCGTTCGGCCCATGCGGAAAGAACGCGATCGCCCCCCAACCGGGGCGACCGCATTCGAGAAGACGGCAGTTTACTGCGCGGGCCCGACCGGGAAGCTCGCGGACAGGCTGGCGGCGACGGCGTTCTCGGCCGTCGCATCGAGGCAGTGTGGTTGGCCGAACCCGCCGGCGCTCTTCCCGTTGGCGTCCAGGTCGTAGACGATGTTGTCGTCCGCGCCGCCGTCCGCCACTCCAGCCGGGACGTTATCGAGGTTGAGGGCGTGCCGCACCTTCCAGCCGATCGCATGGTCGGCGCAGCTCGTGTCCCCCGAAACGCCTACGCCCCCAAGGATGTTGCCGTTCGCATCGTAGAGCGCAAACCCGCCCCCGAACACGTTGGTCCCCCCGATCCGCTTGCCCACCATGTAGTCTTTGGTGGTGCCGTAGTCGCTGGCGTTGCCGCCGTAGGCCGCGTCTTCGTTGATCGGATTGGCCTCCTGCAGGCCGAAAAGGCTCCCGCCCGGCTGCACGGCGCTGTACAGATTGGCAGTCGAGAGCGCCAGGCCGGTCAGACTGAAGTTGTTGGCCGTGTTGGCCTTCTGCGCCGAGATGATGCGGCTCCCGGGCCACTGGTCTCCCTCCTTGGCCCCGGTGTAGACCACCGCCACGACCACCCCCGACCGATCCACCACTGTCGCCCACATGTTGAGATTCAGCCCGGCATTGCCGGCCGGCGGATTGCCGACGGCTGCGTCGAGTGCCGCCTTGAGCGCGTCGAAAGTCACGACGGCCGTGGGCGTGAAGGTGGGCGGGTTTGTGACTCCGTTGTCACTGCAGCCGGCGACCGCGGTGATGCCGGCGACGGCGACCCCTCGGGCAAGCGCCGTCCTGATGCTGGGGTGTGTGCTCATGGCGCACTCCATGATGAAAGAACAGCAAGCCACAGCGGATGTTGCGGAGATTCAAACATACGTTTGACACCGAGTCGCGCAATGCGCGCCGGGGCCGCCTTTCCGCTCGAAGGGCGCGGCAAAGGTGCTGGGGATGAATCCCAGCACGCTTCGCTCACGGATGGAAAAGTTGAGGATCTCTGAGGGGGATCTTGTAGTGCGCTACTGCTTGTCCCCTTCCTGGTTTTGTGGCTTGGCGGGGGCCCGCTCGGCCGGCTTCTGTGCCGTGGGTGGGGCCTTCACGGCCGGCTTCTGTGCGACGACTGGGGCTTTCTCGACCGGCGTCGGTGCCTTGGGCGCCTCCTTCGGAGGCAGCGCTGGCATCCCTTGCGTACGCGCCTGCTGGTAGCGCTGGGTGAGATCCTGGTCCTCGGCCTCCTGCCGCTGCGCAAGCGCGGAAGGGGATTCGCCCGCCGGCGGCTTGGCGAACTCCTGCCGGTGGCGCGCCTCGGTCGTCGCCCGCTCGGCCTGATACGCCTGGTCCAGCGTTGAGGCTGGCGGCGACCGAGGGGTCGTCTGCGCGGCCTGCGCCGGGGGCGCCGGCGTTGGTGGCTTCTGGGCCGGTGGCGGACCGAGCTTTGGCGCTGGCGCCGGTTCCGGCTTGGCCGGTTGCGGCTTGGCCGCTTGCGGCACGGCCGGAGGCGCGACGGGGGTGGCCGCCGGAGCCGCGAACACCTTGGTCGCAGGCTGCGGAGTGACCGGCAGCGCGGGGCGCGCCGGTGTCAGCTTCTGAGCGCCGGGGCCCGCTACTACCGCCGAGCGAACTGGAACGGGCGCGGGACCGGCGGCGGGTGCCGCCGGCCGCAGCGTGGCGAGCTGCGCCGGGGTGAGCGGCTTCCCACCGTTGCCCTCCAACTGCTTTTGCTGAACCGTGAACGGTACCGGCGCGGGTGGCGGCGCATGGGTGGCCACCGCCTGGCGCGTAGCGAGGGCGACGGGCGGCGGGCGGCGGGCGGGCGCGCCCGCCACCAGGCTGGCGGTGGTGGGCGAGACGGGTGCGGCGGCCACGATGTGGGCGGACGCCAGGTCCTTCGCCGGAACCTCGACGACGGCGCGTCGCACCGGCTGCGCAGATACGAAGACCTGCGTGGGCACGGCCGTGACGGCGCCGGCCACGCCGCGGTTACGGTATGTCACGCTGGTCACGTTCGTCACGTTGTTGATGACCGTAACGTTGGTCACGTTGGTGACATTGATCCGCTGGCGGTAGTCGGCGCCGGTCGTGTAGGACGGATAGTAGACCTCTCCCGGGGCGAGCGGGAACCAGGCGACGCCGGCCCTGGACGCAGACCCTGCGCCGACGTTCCACCCTTCGCCCCCCACGAATACCACGAGTGCCGGGGCATACGTCGGCTCCGCGATCACGCGACCGGGGGACCAGCCCCAGCGTCCGCGCACGTTGGCCCAGCGCCCGTAGTGGTACGGCGCGAACCCCCACGGAGCGTCGTCTACCCAGGTCCATCCCCACCTGCCGACCCACACCCAGTGTCCCTGCCGATACGGCGCCCAACCCGCGTCGACGGTGTTGGGATACCAGATCGCACCATAGTCGGCGTCGGTGTCCCACCGGCCGTAGGGATCCAGGTCGGCGACACCGGGCGTGTCCTCGGAGACGTATCGTAGAGCGGCGGTGGCCTGGTCAGCTCGCGCGTCGCGCTCCCGAGCCCAGCTATCGAATGCATCCGGCGCTTCGGCGGCGGTGAGATCGTACGTAAGCTGGCTACTCCCGTGAATCGTCGCGAGCTGCCGCGCCTCCACCGGGAACGTCGAGCCGGCTGCGGTCACCTCGGCCTGCCCCGACCAGACGGTGACGGTCGTCGTCGCTCCGTCCGGAGATACGCTCAGCCGGTACTCGCCGGCCTGGGTCAGCGTGACGGCCGCGTTCGGCGTATCGATCTCGTCGTCCTGGTCGCGCGCGAGCACCCTCACCCTCTCGCTCAGCGTTCCCTGCGGGACCCGCACCTGGAGCCAGTGATCGTTGAGCCGCAGGACGTCCACCTCTGTCTGTCCCGAGAGCCTGAGTGCGGTGGATCCGATGTCGATCTCCGCCCGTGCGGCATTGTCGGCCCAGAGGCCGTCACCGGTCGAAACGGGACGATTGGGCTCCGCTTCTGCCCATCCGTCGGCGCCGGCCGCCAGGAAGGAGACCGGCCCATCGATGATGCTCACGCGACCGACCCGCCCGGGCGGATCGCCCGTGCGCGAGCTGGGCGGCTGCGGTACCCCGGCTGGGGGGTATTGCGAGCCGCAGACACTTGCTGCAACCAGCGTGTATCCGGTCACCGCCAGTGTGAGCCAGGATCTCTGCCTCGTCGAAGCCATACCGGTGCTCCTCCCCGCGGATGACAACTAGAATCGCAACCGCATAAGTGTGCGGGGGATGCGACCGTCACCACAATTCATCGTCCGGCCTAGTCCCTTCGAGCTAGGCCGCACGATCAATTTCGGCCCCCTGGAATTTCGCATAACCTTCTTGCGGGTATCAGGCGGGGCGGGACGGGGTAGTCATTCTCATTGGAGGAACGGGCTATGTTCTTCGCCTTGGCGGTCATTCTGCTTCTTGCGTGGGCCCTCGGGTTCGGGGTGTTCCATGTGGCCGGGGGACTGATTCACCTCCTGATCTTCCTCGCGCTGATCTCGGTGATCGTGCACTTCGCTCGCGGACGGAGCACTGTGTAGGGACGAGCACGGAGGCACGTCATGAACCCCAGTACCCGGGACCAGGCGATAGGCAAGTTGCATCAAGTGCGGGGCCGGCTCGAGGAAGAGGTCGGAAGACTCGAGTTGGAAGCCAGAGGCAAGACCGAGGGGGGGCCGGTTACGGCTCCCGCCACCTCGCGCCTTCCCGCGCGATGAACTCGTCGGCCACGGTCGGTCCCCAGCTGCCCGCCGCATAGTTGGGGAAGTGATCGGGCCGCTTGTTGGCCCAGAAGTCGATGATGGGATCCACCACCGACCACGCCGCCTCCACCTCGTCGCTTCGGGTGAAGAGCGTGGCCTCGCCCAGCATGCAATCGAGCAGCAGCGTCTCGTAGGCCTCGTGGTGCTGCTCGCCGAATGCCGGCGCATAACCGAAGTCCATGTCCACCGACGCCATCTTCACTTCGACTCCCGGTACCTTCACTTCGAAGCGCAGCGCGATCCCCTCCTTGGGCTGCACCCGGATGCACAGGGTGTTGGGCTGGATGGTCTGGCCTTCCGGCAGGGGGAACATGACGTGCGGCGGCTTCCGGAATTGGATGGCGATCTCGGTGCCCCGCCTCGGCATACGCTTCCCCGAGCGGAGATAGAAGGGAACGTCCTGCCAGCGCCAGTTGTCGATCATGAAGCGGCTGGCACAATAGGTCGGGGTGGCGCTGTCGGGCGCCACATTCGGCTCCTGCCGGTACCCCGGCACCGGTTCGCCGTCGATCAGGCCGGGCCCGTACTGGCCCCGCACCGAATAGTCATGCATCACCGCTGGAGTGATGGGCCTGATCGCGCGTAACACTTTTACTTTCTCGTCCCGGACGGCGTCGGCGCTGAAGGTGACGGGCGGCTCCATGGCCGTGAGAGTGAGCAGCTGCAGCAGGTGGTTCTGGAACATGTCGCGCACCACACCCGCTTCCTCATAGTACTTGCCCCGATGCTCCACCCCCACGCTCTCCGCGGCGGTGATCTGCACGTGGTGCACGTGCTGGCGGTTCCACACCGGCTCGAAGATCGAATTGGCGAACCGGAAGACCAGGAGATTCTGGACCGTCTCCTTGCCCAGGTAATGGTCGATCCGGTACACCTGGTGCTCGGCGAATGCCTTGCGGACGCAGGCGTTGAGCTCGCAGGCGCTCTCCAGGCTCCGGCCGAAGGGCTTCTCGATGATGATCCGGACCCACGGACGCTGCTTGGGGTCGGGCACCCGCGGTGCGATACCCGAGCCGTTCAGGCGGGCGATGGTCTCCGCATAAAGGCTGGGAGGGATGGCGAGGTAGAAGAGGTGCCCGCTCCCCGGGGGAAGCGTGGCGTCGGCCTCCGCCAGCCGCTGCCGCAGCGCATCGTACGTGAGCGGGTCGTCCAGCTCTCCCGGGACATAGTGGAGCCGGGTCGCGAACCGGCTCCAGCGCTCCGGATCGAGACCCGCGCGGCCATTCGGCCCGAAGGTCTGGAGCGATTGTCGCACCGCCGCCCGGAACGCGTCGTCGTCCAGCTGCTCGCGCGCCACCGTGATCACGGCGAAATCGTCCGACAGGAGACCGTCCGCCGTCAGGTGGAAGAGCGACGGCATCAGCTTGCGATGCAGGAGATCGCCGGCCCCGAAGATCACGAGGGTACACGGCTCCGCCCTCCGGAGCCCCCCGGCGGGAGCCTGAGCAGCCTCCGGGATGCAGACCGCCAGGGAGGCTCGGGCCGTCATGTGCTCTTCACCGCGTGCCCGCCGAACTCGTTGCGGAGCGCCGCGATGACCTTGGCCCCGAAGGAGTCGCTCTGGCGCGACCGGAACCGGGTGAGCAGCGAGAGGGTGATCACCGGCGCCGGCACGTCGAGGTCGATCGCCTCCTGCACCGTCCAGCGGCCCTCACCCGAGTCGTCGACGTAGCCCCTTAGCGCGGCGAGCTCCGTATCCTTCGCGAAGGCGCGCTCGGCCAGCTCGTTGAGCCAGGACCGCACCACGCTCCCCCGGTTCCACACCGCCGAGATCTGGTGCAGGTCCAGCTTGAAGTCCTTCGATGCATGCAGGATCTCGTAGCCCTCGGCATAGGCCTGGAGCATCCCGTATTCGATGCCGTTGTGAATCATCTTCACGTAGTGCCCGGACCCCGGCGGGCCGACGTGGGCGCAGCCGTCGGGCGGCGCCAGCGTTCGGAAAATCGGCTCGCACCGCTTGAAGGCCTCGGGGGAGGCTCCGATCATCAGGCAGTAGCCGACGGTGAGCCCCCAGATGCCGCCGCTGGTACCCGCGTCGACAAACTCGAGCCCCTTCCCCTTGAGCGAGGTCGCACGGCGCATCGAATCCCTGAAGTTGGAGTTGCCGCCGTCGATGATGATGTCGCCCTTGGATAGACCGGGCAGCAGCTGCTCGATTGTGCTCTCGACCGGGGCCCCGGAGGGAACCATGACCCAGACCACTCGAGGCGCGCTGAGCTGACCGCAGAGGTCGGCCAGGTCCTTCGCGCCCTTGGCGCCCATGGCGACGTGCGCCTTCACGGCGTCCGCGCTGCGATCGAACACCACCACCTGGTGCCCGCCCTGCAACAGGCGCTGGACCATGTTGCCGCCCATCCGGCCCAGGCCGATCATGGCTACCTGCATCTAACGACCTCCTCTTTAGGTAAGCACGCCCAGGCCCGCCAGCTCCTGGCGCAGCGAGGCAGCATCAGTAAATCGGACGGTCCGCATGCCGAGCCCCCGGGCCGGCTCCAGATTCCGCTCCCGGTCGTCTATGAACACGGAGCTTTCCGGCACCGCCTGCGACATCGCCAGCGCCATCTCGTAGATCCGGCAGGCGGGCTTCAGCACCCCGACCCAGCAGGAGGAAAAGAAGGTCGTGAAGATGTCGCGCAGACCGAACTGCTCGAGCCGGTACCGGTTCAGCTCGGCCGACTCGTTGTTGATCGTCATCAGCCGGTAGCGTCCGGTGCGGCCCAGCGCCCTGGCCAGCTCGATCGTCTCCGGAAACGGCACGCTTTGCGCCAGCATGTACGCCTTGAACTCCTCCAGCCCGAACGACCGCGGCCGGTAGAACACCGTGTTCCGCAGGTACTCGTCCAACTCGATCCTGCCCTGCTCCAGCATGGCGCTGGACTCGTCGTGCCTGTCCTCCAGCTCGGCCGCGTCGAGACCAAAGTGCCGCACGGCGGCGGCGCGCTGTTCCCGATCCCAGCCGTTGCTGCCGAGGACCCCGCCGACGTCGAAGAAGACGTGGGTGACCGTCACCGCTCGAGCAGCCCGGGATCGTCGATGCGAATGGCCGGCCGACCACGCGCCCGCAAGGCCACCAGGTCTCCCTCCGCCTGGGCTGCCTCCAGCCGGCCGAACGTGAACGGCTCGCCGGGAATGGGCAGATCCTCCGCCAGCGGCTCGGTGATCTGAAGGAAATGTCCGACCGGCGGGCCGCCTTTATGAAGCTGGCCGGTGGAATGAAGGAACCGCGGCCCGTATCCCAGTGTGGTGGCGACCTTGAGCCGGTTGCGCAGTCGAAGGCGTATGGTGGCGAGCCGGCGATCGTTCTCCGGCGTGGGCGCCAGGTACGCCATGATGGCGAGGTAGTCACCCGGCTTGATCCCGGCCAGAAACTTCTCCAGCTCCCCCGCCGACGCGGCCGGCGAGGGCGCGCCTCCCTTCGCGAGCACCGCTTTGGTGTTCGCCTTGCTTTCGGCGACGTTCGGCTGGTCGAACGGATTGATCCGGAGCACCGCGCCCGCCACCGCCGTCGCAAACTCCCAGCGGAAGAACTCCTGCCCGACGTCGTAGCGGTCGTCCAGCTTCAGGTGCACCACCGGGTGGCCGGCCCGCTCCAGCGCTGCCAGATGCACTTCGACTCCGGCGTCGGCTTCGCCGGCCAAGGCCATGGACACGAACAGGCGATCCTCGCCGTACACCTCGGGCGGGCCGAGCGGCTCGTCGGCCACCGGGAGGATCCCCTTCCCTTCTTTCCCGGTACTCTCGGCAATCAGCTGCTCCACCCAGAGACCGAAGCTCGCGATTCCGGGCGAAAGCACGAAGGTCGCCTTGTTCCGTCCGGCCAGCGCAGCTTCGCCCAGAACAGCGCCGAGCCTGGCCGCGGGGTTTTCCAGAGCGGGCACACAGGCTGCACAGGCCTCCGCCATACGGTGCGCTCGATGCAGCAGGGTCTTGACGTCCACGCCGATCAACGCGGCCGGAACCAGTCCGAAAAACGAAAGCGCCGAGTAGCGGCCGCCGATGTCGGGCGGATTGATGAAGGCCCGGCGGAAGCGGCGCTCGGCGGCGACCGTCTCGAGCGGGGTGCCGGGATCGGTGATCGCGACGAACTGCGAGCCCCGGCCGCCGGTACGGTCCCAGAAATAGCGGAAGAAGCTGTCGCTCTCCTGAGTGGTGCCCGACTTGCTCGAGACGATGAAGAGGGTCTTCGCCGGGTCCCCGCCCTGGTCCACCTGCCGGACGGCGCGAGGGTCGGTGCTGTCGAGAACGTGGAGCGAGGGGTGGCCCGGAGCGGCTCCGAAGGTGCGCCACAACACCTCGGGCGCCAGACTCGATCCGCCCATCCCGCAGAGCACCACTCGACTGAACTCCGCGCGCACGTCGTCCGCAAAGGCCTTCAGGGACGCTGCCTGCTGAGCCATCGCCTCGCCCACTGTGAGCCAGCCCAGCCGGTCCCGGATCTCCGGCGTGTCGGGGTCGTCCTTCCATACGGTCGGATCGCGGGCCCAGATCCGCTTGGGGAGCTGGGCGACGTCGCTGGTGTCGAGCCGGACGGCCACCGCGGCTTCGAAGGCCCGGACCGCCGCCGAATGCCGCCGCGGCGCCTGGTGGACGAGCGCCTTGCGCTTGTTCCCGATCACGCCGAGCAGCGTCTCGAACGACTTGGCGAACTTGTCGATCCCGTCGTCCTCCAGCGCGCGGGTGACGTCGGCGAAATCCACACCGCCCGCCGCCAGCCGATCCATGATCCCGCGTGCTTCGCTCGCGTCCTCCGGCAGCGTCGGCCGCACGGTCCCGTGGTCCTCGAAGAGCTGGAGGGTCGCGGGCGGCATCGTGTTGACGGTCTCGGGGCCGATGAGCGTGTCCACGTAGAGCACGTCGGAGTAGCTCGGGTTCTTGGTACCGGTGCTGGCCCAGAGGAGTCGCTGGGGCCGAGCCCCGGCGGAGACCAGCCGCTGCCAGGCAGTGCTCTGCGACAGGTCGCGAAACCAGGCGTACGCCAGCTGCGCGTTCGCGATCGCGACCTTGCCCCGGAGATCGAGCAGCGCGCCGCCCTTGGCCTCGATGCGGCGATCGGTCTCGGTGTCCACCCGGCTCACGAAGAACGAGGCCACCGACGCCAGCCGGTCGATGGACTGTCCGGCGCGGACGCGGGTCTCGAGCGCCCGCACGTAGGCCTCCGCCACCTGGCGGTAGTTCTCCAGGGAGAAGAGCAGCGTGATGTTGACGTTGATGCCCTCGGCGAGGAGGCGCTCGATCGCAGGCCAACCCTGCTTCGTCCCGGGCACCTTGATCATCAGGTTG
>JBGPPG010000062.1:0-19492 GCA_041488455.1 Gemmatimonadota bacterium | reverse complement strand
GCCGATGCGGCGTTCGAGATCGACCTGCGCGGGATGACCGGCGACGAGGCCGAGGCCGCGACCGTCGCCGCGGTGGACGCGGCGGTGTTGGCGGAACATCCCTCCCTCCGCATCATTCACGGCATGGGAACCGGCGTGCTCCGGGAGCGGGTGCATCGGGTCGTGAAGGGCGACCGCCGCGTTGCGCGGTTCGCCCTCGCGCCCCGGAACCAGGGCGGCACCGGTGTGACGATCGTGGAGTTCTCCGCGTGAGCATGATTCCCGACGACGTCATCGAGCAGGTCCGCGACAGCGCGGATCTGATCGGGATCATCGGCGAGTCCGTCAACCTGAAGCGCACCGGCTCCGACTTCCGGGGACCGTGCCCCTTCCATGGGGGCAAGAGCCGGAACTTCGCAGTCATTCCCAAGCGGGCGATGTACTACTGCTTCGTCTGCCACGAGTCGGGTGATGTGTTCCGCTGGCTGATGAAGCGCTTCGGCATGGACTATCCGACGGCGGTGCGGGAGATCGCGCGGCGGAGCGGCATCGTGATTCCGGAGAGCACGGCGCGGAGCGGACCAGATCCGCTCGAGCCACTCTACGGCGTCGTGGCCGCCGCGCAGGACTGGTTCGCCCGCCAGCTGCTCGAGCGCCCTGATGCGAAAGGCGCGCGCGACTATCTCGCCGGCCGCGACATCGCCATCGAGCAGGCGGCACAGCACGGGCTCGGGTGGGCCCCGCCGGGCGACGCCTTCTTCTCGGCGATGGCGGAGCTGGGCATCGGCGAGAGCGAGCTGCTGGAGTGCGGGCTCGCCGTGCGGCGGGACGACGGCAGCGTCAGGTCGCGGTTCCGCGGACGCCTGCTCTTCCCGATCCACGAGCTGCGCGGTCGCGTCGTCGGCTTCGGCGGACGACTCCTCGGCCCGGGCGAGCCGAAGTACCTCAACTCCCCCGAGAGCGCGGTGTTTCACAAGGGACGCCTGCTCTACAACCTGCATCAGGCCAGGGGCCCCGTCCGGCAGGAGCAGTCGGTCATCCTGGTCGAGGGCTACTTCGACGTCCTGCGGCTGGTGCTCGCCGGCGTCGATCACGTCGTGGCTCCGCTCGGCACCGGGCTCACATCCGACCAGGCCGCGCTGCTCCGCCGCTTCGCCCCGGCGGCCATCCTCCTCTACGACAGCGACGACGCCGGGCTCAAGGCCACCTTCCGGGCCGGTGACGAGCTGCTCCGCCACGGCGTCCGTGTAAGGGTGGCGACCCTCCCGCCGGGCGAGGACCCCGACACGCTGGTGCGCGCCGCCGGCGCGGCCGCGCTGGCGCCGCTCCTCCGCGACGCCATGGACGTGCTCGAGCGGAAGGTCCAGCTCCTGGAGCAACGGGGCTGGTTCGAGAAGGTCGAGCGGCGCCGCGAGGCGCTCGACAAGCTGCTCCCCACCATCCGTGCGGCGGCGGACCCGGTGATGCGGGAGCTGTACACCAGCCGCGCCGCCGAGCGGGTCGGGGTCCCGCGCGAGGTGGTCGCGGAGGAAGCGGCGCGCGGTCCGGCCACTCAGGCGGCCTCGCCGCGCCCGGCGGCCGCCGCGCGCGCTCCGACGGATGCGCGGCCGCGCGAGCCCGTGCCGGGTCCGGCGACGCGGACCGCGCGGTTCGGCGCCCGCGCCGAGCGGCAGCTGCTCCGCGCCATGCTAGTATCGCCCGAGTGGCGGGAGGTGGGAGGCCGGGAGCTCACGCCCGACCTCTTCGAGATGCCCGCACTCAGGGAGCTGTATGCCGCGCTCGTCCGGATCCCATCGGGCGACCCGGGCACGCAGCTTCCGGAGGGGCTGTCCGGCGAGGCCTCGCTCATCTGGACCGAGCTGCGCGACGGGGCTTCCGTTCTGACCGCGGAGCAGGCGTCGGAGGACTACGTGTCCGCCCAGCAGACGCTCGCCGCGCGGCCGGAGTATCGCACGATCGTTCGCCTCACCGATCCCACGGAGAAGGCGCGCCGGCTGGCGGACCTGGATGCGCGCTTCCCCGTGTTCGCCCGCAAGCGCGGGTATGTTCGCTCCGGGCAGCTGGCGCGGCACCGCCAGCCGCACCGCTGACCGTGTCTTCCCCCCGTCACCCAGGTACCGTCGATGCATCCTGACCTGTCGAAGCTGCTCGACCTCCAAGCCAAGGACGCCGCCATCGTCGCGGTGGACGAGCGGATCGCCGCGCTCGACGCCGACGTCGCTCAGCTGGATCAGGAGCTCGATCGCGCCCGCGGAGCCAGGGATGCGGCCGAGCGGGCCGCCGCCGACGGCGCCAAGCGCCGGGACGAGCTCGAGGCCAAGATCGAGAGCTACCGGCAGCTCCAGGAGCGGCGCCGCAAACAGCTGGAGTTCGTCCGCAATCCAAAGGAAGCCTCGACGCTCATGGCGGAGATGGACCTCGCGCGCTCGGTGATCGCCAAGGAGGAGGGTGACTGGGTCCGGTCCGCCGACGGGGTGGACGCACTTCGCGGGCGGGTGGGCGAGGAGGAGCAGAAGCTCATGGGCGTCGAGGCGGGGCAGGGACCCCGCCGGGTCGAGCTCGCGGACCAGCGTGGCCAGCTCGAAGCCGAGCGGGGCGACCTGATCCGCGAGCGGGAAGGCTCGGCGGCGCTGCTGGAGCGGACGCTGCGCATCCGCTACGACCGGCTGCGGCGGGCGCGGGCGTCGGCCGTGGTCGTTCCGCTCAGCGGCGACGCCTGCGGCGCGTGCTTCACGGCGGTGCCGCGCAACCGGCGCAGCCAGATCCGGTCGGGAGCGCTGCTCGAGGGCTGCGAGGCGTGCGGCGTGATTCTCTACGCGGCCGAGCTGTGACCACGCTGTCGGCGCTCCCGCAGCGCTGGGTGGTGGCCCCTGCCCCGGACGACGGCCGCGTCCGTGAGCTGGCGTCCACGCTTCACCTGCCGCTCGCGCTGGCCGGAATCCTCGTGCAACGGGGCTACGGCACCTCCGACGCCGCGCAACGGTTCCTGCGTCCGAGCCTGGAAGACCTCTCCGATCCCTTTGCGCTGGCGGGAATGGATCGGGCGGTCGAGATCGTCGTGAGTGCGGTGCAGCGCGGTGTGCCGATCCTGGTCCACGGCGACTACGACGTGGACGGCCAATGCGCCTCCGCGCTGCTCACCCGGGCCCTGCGCCTCGCGGGTGCCAACGCCACCGCGTTCGTCCCGCACCGGCTCCGGGACGGGTACGACTTCGGCCCGGCGGGCCTGGCGCAGGCCCAGGCGATCGGAGCCGGGCTCATCATCACCTGCGACTGCGGCATCACGGCGGTCGAGACCGTGGCCGCCGCCAAGCGCGCGGGGATCGGCGTACTGGTGACCGACCACCATCTGCCGGGGCCCGCGCTGCCTTTGGCCGACGTGATACTGGACCCGCAGCAACCGGCCGACCGGTCCGGCGCGACGAATCTCTGCGGTGCCGGGGTGGCGTTCAAGCTGGTCCAGGCGCTCGTGCCCGCGCTGGGGCTCTCGCCCAACCTCCCGCTCCATCTGCTCGACTTCGTGGCCCTCGCCACGGTGGCGGACGTCGTGCCCCTGGTCGGGGAGAACCGGATACTGGTCAAGCACGGGCTCAAGCTCCTCATGGACAGCCGCTGGGCCGGCCTGCGTGCGCTGGTGGAGACCGCAGGGCTTGCCGGGCGCTCGATCCGCGCCGGCCATGTGGGGTTCATCCTCGCGCCGCGCCTCAATGCGGCGGGGCGGATCGGCGACGCAGCGGATGGCCTCCGGCTGCTCCTCACCGACAATCCCGCGGAAGCGATGACGGTGGCCCGCGCGCTCGACGCCCTGAACGCGGAACGGCAGCTCATCGACCAGCGCATCCTCGAGCAGGCGCTGGAGCAAGTGGAGAACGCGGGCGATCTGGAGGCGGGGATCGTGCTCGACGGCGACGGCTGGCATCCCGGCGTGGTGGGAATCGTTGCCTCACGCGTGGTCGAGCGCTACGGGCGCCCCACCTTCCTCATTGCCTTCGACGGCGACGTCGGCAAGGGATCCGGCCGGAGCATCTCGCGCTTCGACCTGCACTCGGCGCTCACGGCATGCGGCGATCTGCTCGAGCGGTTCGGCGGGCACCACATGGCTGCGGGGCTCACGCTCAAGCGGGGCAATCTCGACGCGTTCCGCGCGCGGTTCACGGAAGTGGCGCGGCAGCGCCTCGCGCCGGACGACCTGGGTCCGGAGCAGCGGGTGGACCTGGAGATCCCCCTCGCGGAGGCGACCGGCGACTTCGAGCGGCTCGCGCGCTATCTCGAGCCCTGCGGCGCGGGGAACCCCGCGCCCGTCCTCGGCGTCCGGGGCGTGCGGCTGGCCCGTCGGGCGATCGTGGGCAGCGGCCACCTCAAGGGCGTCCTGGAAGACGGCGACGCGCAGCTCTCGGCGATCGGCTTCCAGTGGGCCGACCGGGCCGTCGGGCTCGGCGACGGGCCGGTGGACGCCGCGTTCCGGCTCGAGACCAACGACTGGCAGGGATTCAGCACGCTCCAGGCGCGGCTCTGCGCCCTCGGCCCTCACACGCCCCGGGCGTGACGTGCGGATCGTCGCGGGACGATTCGGCGGCCGGCGGCTCGTCGTGCCGAAGGCCGGGCGCGTGCGCCCCACGGCCGACCGCGTGCGCGAGGCCTGGATGAGCATCCTGGCGCCGTCGCTCGCCGGCGCCCGCGTGGCCGACCTGTTCGCCGGCAGCGGCGCGCTGGGCCTCGAAGCGCTCTCCCGGGGCGCGGCGTCGGTGGACTTCGTGGAGCTCGCGCCGGGCTCGCTCGACGCCTTGCGGGCGAACATCGCGGCGCTGGCCGTGGACGACGAGGTGCGGGTGCATCGCGCCGACGCCCTCCGCTTCGCCGGCCGGCTCGCCCCGCACGCCTTCGATCTGGTCTTCGCGGATCCACCTTACACCACCGACGCCGCCGAGCGGCTGGTCGCGCTCTTCCGCCGGCGCCCCTTCGCGCGCATTCTTTCCGTCGAGCACCGCGCCGACCTCGCCCTTCCCGGAGACGACTCCCGCCGGTACGGCGATACCGCGCTCACCTTCTGCCACGCTTCATGACGCGGATCGCGATCTACCCGGGCTCGTTCGATCCCCCCACGCGCGGCCACGAAGACCTCGTGCGCCGGAGCCTCGCCCTCTGCGACCGCCTGATCGTCGCGGTCGCGATGAACGGGGCCAAGCAGGCCCTGTTCTCGGTGGAGGAGCGGCTCGATCTGCTTCGCGCCGCCGTCGGCACCGACCCGCGGATCTCCTTCGAGGCGTTCGACGGACTCCTGGCCGCCTACGCCAAACGCGCGGGGGCCACCATGGTGGTCCGCGGTCTCCGCGCCGTGAGCGACTTCGAGTACGAGTTCCAGATGGCGCTCATGAACCGGCAGCTGCACCCGTCGCTCGAGACGGTGTTCCTGGTGCCGGCCGTGGATCTCACCTACCTGAGCTCCAGTCTGGTTCGGGAAGTCGCCCGGCACGGCGGGGACGTCCATAGTCTCGTGCACCCCGCGGTCGCAGCGGCCCTCCAGCGCCGCTTCGCCAAATGAGCTTCCGCCGCGACCTCCTTGTGCGAGCGGCGGCCCGCAAGAGCCGCATCGTGCTGGTGGAGGGCGAGGACGGCCGCGTTCGCACCGCGGCCGAGCGCCTCAGGCGGGAGGGGATCGCCGAGCCGATCGTGCTCGGCGCCGGCGGCATCGAGCCCGAGCACGATCCGCGGCTCCAGCGCGTCGCCAACCATCTCCGCAGCCGCCGCCCGGAGAAGATCCGCGACGGCGTCCACGCGCTGGAGATCGCGAGCGAGCCGCTCAACTTCGGGGCGGCCCTCGTCGCGCTGGGAGAGGCCGACGGCTGCCTCGGCGGTGCCGTGCACTCGACGGCCGACGTCATCCGGGCCGCGCTCTGGGCGATCGGTACCGCGCCCGGCGTGGCCTTGGTGAGCTCCGCCTTCTACATGGTGCTCCCCAGCGACACCGTCCTCACCTTCACCGACTGCGCGGTCGTGCCGGAGCCCACGTCGGAGCAGCTGGCGCAGATCGCGCTGGCGGCGGCGCGGGACCGCACCCGGCTGCTGGGCGACGTGCCCCGTGTCGCCTTCCTCTCCTACAGCACGAAGGGCAGCGCACGGGGCGCGCCGGTGGACCGCGTGCGCGATGCGGCGCTCCGCTTCCGCGACCTCGCGCCGGGGATCGACTCCGATGGTGAGATCCAGGTGGATGCGGCACTCGTGCCCGCGATCGCCGAGCGCAAGGCGCCCGGGTCGCCGGTGGGCGGGCGCGCCAACGTGCTCGTGTTCCCGGACCTCGACGCGGGCAACATCGCTTACAAGCTGGTCCAGCGGCTGGCCGGAGCGGCGGCGCTCGGCCCTATCCTCCAGGGCCTCCGCCGGCCGATGGCCGACCTTTCACGCGGGGCGACCGCCGATGATATTGTCGAGGTGGCTGCGGCGGTGGCCCTGCTGCAGGACCCGACCCTCTGAGGGAGACGAGCATGGGGTTTCACCAAACGAAGGACTCCGGCGGGGTCGTGGTAGTGCGGGTGGACGGTCAGCTCATCGTCGGTAACCGACAGGAGCTCAAGGACTTGATCGGTGGGGCCCTGGACCACGGGGAGCGCAAGTTCCTCATCGATTTCGCCCGCACCGGCTATATCGACTCCTCCGGCCTCGGCGCCCTCGTCTCTCTCTCCAAGCGGGTTCGGGAGCTGGGCGGCGAGCTCCGCCTGTCGGGGCTGAACGAGGATCTTCGGTCTCTCTTCGAGCTGACCAAGCTCGATACCCTGTTCGCCATCGCGGACACCCCCGAGCAGGCGCTCGCCAACTTCTGATCGCGATGACCTCCCCACTCCAGCTCTGCGTCCGCCGTACCCCCGGCTCCGGCGTCCCGGCCGTCGCCACGCAGGTGCAGGTCCGGATGCCGAGCGACGTCGCGTGCATCGAGCAGACGGTGAGCCTGGTTACCCGGCATTGCCTCGCCGGGACGGAGGCGAGCGAACGGCTCCGGTTCCGGCTTCAGGTCGCGGTCGCCGAGGCGCTCGCCAACGCCGTAATGCGCGGCAATCAGGAAGCGCCAGGCAAGTCCGTACTCGTGGACGCCGAGCTCTTCCCCGACCGGATCTGCGTGCAGGTCACCGACGAAGGCATCGGCTTCGATCCCACCCAAGTCCCGGAACCCGTCCGGCCCGAGCAGATCGGCGAGATCTGCGGCCGCGGCCTCTATCTCATCCGGAAGCTCGTGGACGCGGTCCATTTCAACGAGCAGGGAAACTCCATCTGCATGACGCTGCGCCGCCGGTAGCGCGGCTCGACGACATCCTCGAAGGCCTTGGCGCGCTCGTCGGAGGACGGGTGCGTCTGTGGCGTTTCGACGGTCGTCGCCTGCGCGTGGCCGCCGGCGGCGACCCGGGCTGGATCCCGCCGATCCCGCGCGCAGGCGGGCTGGTGCCTACTCCCACCGGATCCGTACGGCTCGATCCCGTGCCGGGGATGCAGGGCTACTGGGTCGAGACCTCGGTCGGCGATCAGGGCGCGAGCGACGCCAAGGTCGAGCTGGTCCGGCCCATCGTGGCCGCGCTCCTCGACGCGGAGCGCCAGCGTGCGTTTCTGGCTGAGGAGCTGGCGAGCCGGTACGAGGAGATCGATCTCCTCTACGCGATCAGCGAGATTCTGGGGCAGACCACCCGCCTGGACGAGGCGGCGCAGACCATCGTGCGCGAGGTGAGCAGTGTGGTGGGCGCGCGGCGGGCCTCGATCATGGTGTACGACGAGGCGACGGGTCTCTTGCGGACGGTCGCCGCCCGCGGCTTCAGCTCCGAGCAGGTCGCTCCCATCTCCCCCGAAGACGACGTCTCCATCGCGGCGCGGGTCTTCCGCGAGCGCCGGGTATTGGCGTATGAGCCGCCCGAGGGATCGACGGAAGAGGCGCACGACGGGGACGGCGGGCGCGGCTACAAGGGCCGAGCCTTCCTGAGCCTGCCCATCTGCTACGCGGTGCCCGGTGGCAGCACCCGCTGCGTCGGGGTGATCAACCTCACCGATCGCATCGGCGGCGATCGGTTCACCATCTCCGACCGGAAGCTGGTGACCGCGGTCGCCAATCAGATCGGCGCCGCGGTCGAGAACGCCCGTCTGGTGACGCGCGACCTCCGGCAGCAGCGCATCCGTCGCGAGCTCGAGCTGGCGCACGATCTCCAGCTCAAGCTGCTCCCGCATCCCTCGGTGCTTCAGGGCGACGCCCGTCTCGCGGCGCGATGCGTGCCCGCGGAGTCCGTGGGCGGTGATTTCTACACCTTCACTCGACTGGGCCGCGGGCGCGTCGGCGTCATGCTCGGCGACGTGGCGTCGCACGGGTTCTCCGCGGCTCTCATCATGGCCCTCGTCATGTCGGCGGCCGGCATCCACGCGGGCGCCGCGGTGACGCCGGACGAGACCCTCTCCGCGCTGCTCGAAAGCCTCGGCGCCGAGCTCCAGACGACCGAGATGTACTTCACGGTCTTCTACGGAGTGCTCGACCCCATCGCGGGGCGACTGTCGTACGCCAACGCCGGCCACCCGTATGCTTTTCGCGTGCCGAGGGTCGGAGATCCCGAGCGGCTCGAGGCGACGGCTCCGCCGATCGGGCTGGCCACGCCCGGCGGCATCGAGCAGCGCCAACTGCCCTGGTCGGCCGCCGATGACCTGCTCTGTCTTTGCACCGATGGACTGGTGGACGCGCGGAACGCAAGCGGCGAGCGCTTCGGGGAGGGGCGGATCCTGGACATCGTGCTGGCCCACCGCACCGAATCGCCGGAGGCGATCCTCGAGGCGGTGTATGCCGAGGCGGACGGGTTCGCCTCGCCGCCGATCGACGACAGGACGCTGCTGGTACTTCGGCTCAATCCTGCGAAGTAGCGTGTTTGCTCTCTCCATGCCCTACGCAAAGAAACGCCTCGGCCAGCACTTCCTGACTGATCCGCGGATCCTCGGCCGCATCGCCGACGCGGTCGAGGCGGGTCGGAGCGATACCGTGCTGGAGATCGGGCCCGGTCCCGGCGGGCTTACGGCGGCACTGGCCGAGCGGGCGGGGCGCGTCGTTGCCGTGGAGAAGGATCGCGCGCTCGTGCCGGCACTCCGCGAGCGGCTGCCCGGCGTGACCGTCGTCGAAGCCGACGCACTCGAGGCCGACTGGCACGCTCTCGCCGGCGTGGCGCGGGGCACGGCCACCCCGGTCCCCGGGTATCTGGTCGCCGGCAACATCCCCTACAACCTCACCTCGCCGCTGCTGGAGAAAGCGCTCGAGCCGCCTCGTCCCGCGCGGGTCGTGTTTCTGGTGCAGCGGGAGGTCGCGGAGCGGGTTGCGGCACCGCCGGGGGGCGAGGCGTACGGGGCCCTCAGCGTCGGCGTGCAGGCGGTCGCGGCCGCCGAGCTGCTGTTCCGGGTGCCGGCGGGAGCGTTCACGCCACGTCCGCGGGTGGACTCTGCGGTGCTGCGGCTCCGACCGTTGGCCGTCCCCGCTGTGAGCGACGAAGCCCGGCACGCGTTCCGGCGGCTCGTGGTCGGGCTGTTCGGCTTTCGCCGGAAGCAGCTGCTTCGGGCCCTGCGCGAGCTCACCGGACTGAGCCCGGCCGCGGCCGCCGGGGTTCTGGGGCGCGCGGCGCTTCCGCCGGACGTGCGGCCTGAGACGCTTGGCGTGCCCGAGTTCGTCGCGCTCCTCGCGGTGCTCGTTGACGAGGGGTGGGAGGCGGACTAGCTTTGTGAAACATTTCACAAAACGCCTCACGCATGCGCAAAGTCGCGGAGAGCACGGTCCGCCGTCTCTCGCTGTACCTGCGGTTCCTGGAGGAGTTCGAGGAGCAGGGGATCGACACGATCAGCTCCGAGGCGTTGGCGTCCCGCGGCGGGACGACGTCAGCGCAGGTGCGAAAGGATCTGTCCTTCTTCGGCTCCTTCGGCAAGCGTGGGCTCGGCTATGCCGTCCCCGAGCTCGGGGGAAGGCTGCGGGAGATCCTCGGGCTCGAGCGCCGCTACCGGGTGGCGATGATCGGGGCGGGGAAGATCGGGAGCGCCCTCGTCCAGTATCGCGGGTTCAAGCAGCGCGGGTTCGACATCGTGGCCATCTTCGACGCCGACCCGGGCAAGATCGGCCGCCAGTGGAACGGGCTCGCGGTGCTGGACATCGCGAACCTGGAAGCGGAGCTGGGTCGCCAGCCGGTGGACATGGCGGTGCTCGTGACCCCGGCCGAGGCGGCCCAGGCGGTCGCCGACCGGCTCGTGCGGCTGGGGGTCCGGGCGATCCTCAACTTCGCGCCACTCCAGCTCGCTGTGCCGAACGACGTCGTGGTGAAGACGGTGAACCTGGCGCTGGAGCTGGAGACGCTGAGCTACGCGCTGACAAACCGGTAACTGCGTGAACCGTGAACAGTAAACAGTGAACAGGGGGCCCGGATATCGACGGCGCGACCCCGGTTCACTGTTCACTGTTCACTGTTTACGTTCTTGGTCATGTCCTGCCTCCACATCTCCTCGGAAATCGGCGCCTTGCAGTCGGTCCTGGTCCACACGCCCGGAACCGAGCTGCAGGCTGTGACGCCAGGGACCCGGGAGGACTACCTCTACGACGACATCATCGATCTGGAGACCGCCCAGCGGGAGCACCGGCAATTCGTGGCGGTGCTGTCGCGCTTCGCGCAGGTGCGCCAGGTGCGGAAGCTCCTGGCCGAGGTGCTGCAGAACCCCGAGGCACGGAACTTCCTGATCACGAAGACCATGGACGTGATCCCGTCGGACGCGCTGGCGCAGAAGCTGGGCGCGCTACCGGCCGCGGAGATCGTGCGGATGATCGTGGAGGGGACCGAGGAGCCCAGCGGACCGATCGCGCGGGCGCTGAACGAGGAGGGATTCGCGCTGCCGCCACTGCCGAACCTCTTCTTCCCTCGCGACATCGGCATCGTGGTCGGCGACCACAGCGTCGTGGGCGCCATGCGCTACGGCGTCCGCTGGACCGAGGAGCTGCTGATCAAGTCGCTCTTCCTGTTCCATCCGGAGCTGGCGAACGCGGGACTCCTCTACGACGGCTCGGACGAGCGCCGGGTGAACTACACGCTCGAGGGCGGCGACGTCCATCAGCTCCGGGACGACCTGCTGGTCCTCGGCTTCAGCGAGCGGACGTCCCCGGCCGCACTCGACCAGCTCTGCGAGCTCGTCTTCGCCCGCGCCCGGATCACCGACGTCATCGTGGTCGTGATGCCGAAGGCCCCGACCGCGATCCACCTCGACATGGTCTTCACCCACGTAGACCGCGATCTCTGCGTCGTCTATCCGCCCTACTTCGTGGGACCGGAGCGCCTCGCCGTGCTGCACCGGCGCAAGGGTGAGGATGGCGTGCGGGAGATGCCGAACTTCTTTGCGGCGCTGCGGTCGGTCAATCTCCCGCTCGAGCCCATTTTCTCGGGCGGCGGCCACCGGACCACGCAGGACCGGGAGCAGTGGAGCTCGGCCTGCAACTTCCTCGCCCTCCGGCCGGGCACGATCGTGAGCTACCGGCGGAACTACGCCACGCTCGAGGCGCTCAAGGAGGCCGGCTTCCGGGCCGTGCCTTCGAGCGACTTCCTCGCCTTCGACGACTGGACCGAGGCGCGGCAGCGGATCGTGGTCACGGTGGAGGGAAGCGAGCTTGCCCGGGGCGGCGGCGGCCCGCGCTGCATGACCCTCCCGCTCCGGCGAGCGCCATTGTGATCGGGGTCGCCGCACTCCCGGGCCGCACGCTCTCCGATCGGGTGCTCGAGCGGCTGGGGCTCGGGCCTCAGACCTCGGCCGCGCTCTGCGACGACGTGCTCGGGCTCGCCGGAGCGCCGGCCGCCGTGGCGGACCGGATCGCCGTGGCCCTGCTGGGTCCCGACCCGCGCGTGCGCCAGCTGCCGGACGGCCGCTGGTCGCTGGTCGTTGAGGTGCAGGGCTCACCGCTGCTGGACGACTGCGCGTTTGCCGTGGTGGACGTGGAGACGACCGGCTCCCGCGCTGGCGGCGGCGACCGGGTGACCGAGGTCGCCGTCGTGGTGGTGCAGGGATCGCGCTGCGAGGTAGTGCTCGACGCGCTGGTCGATCCGGGGCGTCCCATCCCGCCGGCCGTCTCGATGGTCACGGGCATCACCAACGCGATGGTGCGGGCGGCCCCGCCCTTTGCGGGAGTCGCCGAGCGGCTCCTTTCGGCGCTCGCCGGGCGGGTGTTCGTCGCCCACAATGCGCGATTCGACTGGGCCTTTCTCGCGGCGGAGCTGCGCCGGGCCCGGGACCTCACGCTGGACGGGCCCCGGCTTTGCACCGTGCGGCTGTCGCGCCGCCTGGTGCCGGGCCTTCCCTCCTGCGGTCTGGACACGCTCACCCGCTGGTTCGGCTTCGAGAACCCGGCGCGGCACCGTGCTGGTGGCGACGCGCTCGTGACCGCGCGGCTCCTGTCCCGGCTCCTCGGTTTCGCCCGGGAGGCCGGTGCCCGCACCTTGGCCGACCTCGCGGCGATCGAAGCGCAGCGCGGCCGGGCCGGGAAGCGGAAGCGGTCGGCGCTTCCCACCGAGCCGCGAGCGGATTCCTGGATGGGATACGACGCGTGACGCTGGTGCACACCTTTTCCGTCGGCGGCCTCCGGTGCCACACGCTCGAGGCGGGCCTCCAGCGGCTGGATGGCGGGGCTATGTTCGGCATCGTCCCCAAGCCGATGTGGGAGAAGCGCGCCGCCCCCGACGAGCGGAACCGGATTCCGCTCGCGTTGCGCTGCCTCCTGGTGGAGCATCCCGACGGGCTGCTGCTGGTGGACACCGGCGTGGGCGACAAGGACGACGCGAAGTTCCACGACATCTACGGGATCGAGAACCGGGGATCCGACGGCACGAGCCGCCTGGACCTGGCCCTGGCCGAGCTCGGCTTCAGCGCCGACGACGTGCGCCTGGTGTTGAACACCCACCTCCACTTCGACCACGCCGGTGGCAACACCCGGCTCACGGGCGTGGCCGCGACGTTCCTCGACACCGGCGAGTTTGGGGCGGAGCCGGCCTTCCCGAACGCGACCTACGTGGTGCAGCGAGGGGAACTGGAGTTCGCGCGACATACCAACGAGCGGACCCGCGCGAGCTACATCCCGCGGAACTTCGAGCCGGTGTCGGTGGCGAACCGCTGGCGCCTCTTCAACGGCGACGGCGAGGTCGTGCCGGGGGTCTCGCTGCGGGTGACCCCCGGGCACGTGCCGCATCATCAATCGGTGGTCGTGCGCGACGCGGGCGAGACGGCGGTGTTCCTGGCGGACCTCATCCCTACCGCGGCGCACCTCCCGCTGCCCTGGATCATGGGGTACGACCTCGAGCCGCTGAAGACGCTCGAGAGCAAGCGGGCGCTGCTCCGCGACGCGAGCGCCGGCAACTGGCTCCTGATCTTCGAGCACGATCCCACGATCGCCATGGGGCGGCTGGAGGACGGGGCGAAGACGCCCACCCTGGTGGAAGTGATCCCCTCCGCGGGTGCCGGCGCGCGGGCCGACCGTTCGTGACAGGGCAGACGCTTGCCGTAGAACCGCGCGAGGGAGTCGCGACACCAGGCGCGAAGCCCGGCGCCCGCTTTACCCAGCTCGACAGCCTGCGCGCCTTCGCGGTCTTCGCGGTGATCGTCAGTCACACGGGACCGCACGGGCTGGATCCGTACGCGCTCGGCATGCGCGGCGTGCAGTTGTTCTTCGTCCTGAGCGGCTTTCTGATTACCGGGATTCTGCTCGCTGCGGGGCACGCGACTACGTCACGACGGCGCACCTTGGGAGCGTTCTATGGCCGTCGCTTCCTCCGGATCTTCCCCGCGTACTACTCGGTGCTTCTGATCACCGTGCTCATCGGTATCCCCGAGGTACGCCACGGGATCGCATGGCACGCGGCGTATTTGTCGAACGTCCGCGCGGCCCGTCTCGGGTTCTGGGAGGGTCCGGTCTCCCACTTGTGGTCGCTCTCCGTGGAAGAGCAATTCTATCTGTGCTGGCCCCTCCTGGTGCTCTGTGTGCCGCGGATCGCATTGCCCACGGTACTTGCGGGGGCGGTATTGGTCGGGCCGCTCACGCGATATGCGCTCTTCATTTCGACGGGGAACGTCGTGACGACGCTGGTGCTGATGCCGTCGAATCTCGATCCGCTTGCATTGGGCGCCGGGTTGGCCCTCGTGTGGGATCGCGCGGGCGCAGCCGCCCGCCGGTACATGGGATGGATCGCCTTGCTCTCGGGCGGCATGCTCTGGATTGCCTCGATGCATGTTCCCGCCGCCTTCGGCATCGCGCTGGGTCCTCTCGCCACCTCGTTGGTGTTCGTTTGGCTCGTGCACGGGGCGGCGATGGGCTTCGGCGGCCTCACAAAGCGCCTCCTTGAATGGCGTCCCCTCGTGTACCTGGGCACCATCAGCTATGGCATGTACCTGTACCACAACTTCGTGGCAGCGGGCATCTGGCGAGCGCAGCAGGCCACCAACGTCTGGTTACGTCTGCCACCGCGTGGCTTTGGCTTGGTGGTGTACGTCAGCGTCATTACGGTGCTGCTGGCCTCGGCCTCTTGGCGTGTCCTGGAACGGCCGCTGAACGATCTCAAGGTCCATTTCCGCTACAACTAGCGCATCTCCCGACGTCGCGCCGGCGCGAGCCCCAACGGGCCTCGGCGCGTTGACACGGGGCATACGGCCGGGTACACTTCCGCCACATGCAAGCGGGGATTGGACTTCCCCCACCCTGAGCCCGCGCGCTCTGCGCGCGGTGTGACCGGGTCCAGGCGTTGCACCTGCGGACCGCCGTCGCGGCGGGCGGGTGCTGCTGGGGACATCCGGAGCTCGGGATGTCCCTTTTTTTCTTCGACCTACGGAGGTTCGGCCACTGTCCACGAACGAGCGCGAAAAGCGAGTCCGCGTCAACCGGCAGATCCGCATCAGTCCCGTGCGGGTCATCGGGCCCGGGGGCGAGCAGTTGGGAGTCATGCCGGTGGACGAAGCGCTGGCGGCGGCACAGGATCGCGGGCTGGACCTCGTGGAAGTGGCGCCGATGGCGCGCCCGCCCGTGGTCAAGATCATGGACTACGGGAAGTTCAAGTTCGAGGAAGCGAAGGCCGCCCGGGCGGCCAAGAAGAAGCAGCACATCATCCAGCTCAAGGAAGTGAAGTTCCGCCCGGGGATCGACGACCACGACTTCGATTTCAAGACCCGCCACGCCCGCGAGTTCCTGGGCGACGGCAACAAGGTCAAGGTGACCATGATGTACCGTGGGCGGCAGATCGCTCACTTGGATCTGGGCAAGGCGGTACTGGACCGGGTGGCGGCCGCGCTGGCCGACATCGGGAAGATCGAGATGGATGCGAAGCTCGAGGGCCGCAACATGACCATGGTGATCGCACCAAAGTAGACGGGAGTCACATGCCAAAACAGAAAAACAAGCGTGCGGCCACCAAGCGCTTCCTGCGGACCGGATCGGGGAAGCTCAAGCGGTTCCATGCGAACCACTCGCACATCCTGACCAAGAAGACGCGCAAGCGGAAGAACCGGCTCAAGAAAGCGGACCTCGTGAGCTCGGCCGACTTCCCGCGCGTCAACCGGCTCCTCCTGGCCTGAGGGTTTTATGCCTCGCGTGAAGAACGGCGTCGCGCACCACGCCCGCAAGAAGAAGTACATGGAGGCCGCGAAGGGCGCGCGCGGCGGCCGGAGCAAGCTGTACAAGGCGGCCAAGGAGACGGTCGAGCGCGGCATGCGTTACGCGTACCGCGACCGCCGCAAGAAGAAGGGGGAGTTCCGGGCGTTGTGGATCACCCGGATCAACGCCGCGGCCCGGCTCCACGGCTTGAGCTACAGCCGGCTGATGGCGGGGCTCAAGAAGGCGGGCGTCGAGATCAACCGAAAAGTGCTCGCCGACCTCGCCGTGCGGGACGCCGACGCGTTTTCCCGCATCGCGGAGGTCGCGAAGGGACAGTCGTAAGGGAGCTTTCCTTGAACCTGTTCCCGACGCGAGCCTCCGCCCGTGGGGCCGCCCGCTCGCCGCGGACGGCCCCACGCTCGCATAGAGCCCCAACGCCCCCGTCCTATGGCGCTTGAGAAATCCGGCTTTCCCGATGTCGACGGCCTCCTGCCCGGGCTGGAGCGCATCGCGCTGCTCGACCCGGCCCAGCTCGAGGCGGAGCACATCGCGCTTCTCGGCCGGAAGAGCGGGACCATCACCGAGCTCCTGAAGCGGCTCCCCACGCTGCCCATCGAGCAGCGGAAGGCGTTCGGCGCCGCCGTCAACCGGCTCAAGGTCGAGGCCGAGGGGCTGATCGAGGCCCGCCGCGCCGCACTCGAGGCGGAGCGCCGCTCGGGCGGGGAAGCTGTGGACCTCACCATGCCGCCCCGCCGGCGCTGGACCGGTGCGGACCACCCCGTCACCCGCGTGATCGACGAGCTGCTCGGCATTTTCCGCGAGCTCGGGTTCACGGTCGCGGTGGGTCCGGAGGTGGAGACCGACTGGCTCAACTTCGGCGCGCTCAACTTCCCGGCCGACCACCCGGCCATGGACCTGCACGACACGATCTACCTGGACGCGCCGCCCGTGGACGAGACGCCCCGGGGCGGGCGGCTGCTCCTTCGCACCCACACGTCGCCGGTCCAGATCCGGGTGATGCAGGCGTCGGCGCCGCCCATTCGTGTCGTGATGCCCGGGATGGTCTACCGCAACGACCCGTTCGACCCGTCGCACGCACCCGGATTCTCCCAGATCGAGGGGCTCGCCGTGGACGAGGGGATCTCGTTCGTGGACCTCAAGGCCACGCTCGCCCAGTTCGCGCGCCGGTTCTTCGGGCCGGCCACGAAGGTGCGCTTCCGCCCGTCGTTCTTCCCGTTCACCGAGCCGTCGGCGGAGATGGACGTGGAGTGCCAGCTCTGCCACGGGAGCGGCTGCCCAGCCTGCAAGGGTACCGGCTGGATGGAGATCCTCGGCTCCGGGATGGTGCATCCGCGCGTGCTCGAGAACGGGGGACTCGACCCCGAGCGCTACACCGGCTTCGCCTGGGGGATGGGGCCGCACCGGATTGCGCTCCTGCGCTATGGCGTGCCGGACATCCGCCTCTTCTACGAAGGCGACATGCGGTTCCTCGGCCAGTTCGGTCTCCCGGGGCAGGTGGACGCATGAACGTCTCGCGCCGCTGGCTCGAGGACTTCCTCCGTCGCCCGCTGGAGACGCGTGACCTGGTCGTGCGGCTCGGGATGCTCGGGGCGCCCGTGGACGCGGTCGAGCCGCTTCACGCCGGGTTGGGCGAGATCCGCGTCGCGCTGGTCGAATCGGTCTCGCCGCACCCCAACGCCGATCGGCTCCGGCTCTGCGCCGTGAACGACGGCTCGGGCACGCCGAAGCGCGTCGTCTGTGGCGCGCCCAACGTCGAGGCCGGCCGCCGGTATCCGTTCGCGGCCGTCGGCGCGACCGTGCCGCACGGCAAGGGTGGCGCTCCCATGAAGCTCGAGCGTGCCAAGATCCGGGGCGAAGTGTCCGAGGGCATGCTCTGCTCCGCACGCGAGCTGGGCCTGGGCCAGGATCACGACGGCATCCTCGAGCTCGCCACCGACGCCGCACCCGGGACGCCGCTGCTCGAGGTCCTGCCGATCGCCGACGACCGGCTCATTCTCGACGTCGGGCCGAACCGGCCCGACCTGCTCGGGCACAAGGGCGTAGCGCGGGAGCTTTCGGCGGCCTACGTCGTCCCGTTCCGGCTCCCGTCCATCCCGGGCGCGGAGCGGCTCGACGTTCCCCCGCCGCGGCGGGAGGGGGCGTCCGGTGCCGTCGGCGGCATCCGGATCACGCTGGAGGATCCCATCGGATGCCGCCGTTTCCATGCGGCCGTCGTCCGTGGCGTGAAGGTGGGCCCGTCGCCCGCCTGGCTCCGGCACCGACTCGAGTCGGTCGGCGTCCGGGGCATCAACAACGTCGTGGACGCGACGAACTACGTGATGCTCGAGCTCTCGCAGCCGATGCACGCATTCGACGCGGCCCTGCTCCGGGGCAAGGCTCTCGTGGTACGACGTCCCCGACCTGGCGAGACGGCGCTCGTCACGCTGGACAGCGTGCCCCGCGCGCTCGACGCCGACACCACTGTCATCGCGGACGCGGAGGGGGCGATCGGGCTCGCGGGCATCATGGGCGGCGCCAGCACCGAAGTGGGTGCGGCCACGACCGACATCCTGCTCGAGGCCGCGTGGTGGGAGCCATCCCGCATTCGCCGCACGCGCCGGCGGCTCGGCATGAGCACCGAAGCCAGCTACCGCTTCGAGCGAGGGGTCGATCTCTGGGCCGGCGCCGACGCGATGCGCCGCTGCATCGAGCTGGTCCTCGCCACGGCCGGCGGCACGCTGGCCGAGACGCCCCTCGACCTCTGGCCGGAGCCGTCGCACCCGCCTCGCATCTTCGTCCGGCCCGCCCGCGTGACGCAGGTTCTCGGCGTCGAGCTGCCCTGGCACGAGCTGGAGCGCTGCCTGGTGGCGGTCGGGGCCACGGTCGTCTCCAAGCCGGACGACGGCCGAATGGCCGTGGACGTCCCCGGCTGGCGCCCCGACCTCAAGGAAGAGATCGACCTGATCGAGGAGATCGCCCGGATCCACGGGTACGACGCGTTCCCGATCGAGCTGCGGCCTGCCCGGGTCGGGTCGCTGCCCGACGCCCCCATCGAGCTGGTCGCCACCGCCGTCCGGGACGGATTGGCGGCCGAGGGTCTGTTCGAGGCGATCACCCTTCCCATGACGTCCCAGGGCGCGGCCGATTCGGTCCGCCTGCTCAACCCCCTCTCGGCCGCGGACACGTACCTCCGCCGAGAGCTGGTGCCGGGGCTCGTCCGTCAGATCCGGATCAACTGGGACCAGCACGTCCGCAACATCCGGCTCTTCGAGGTCGGCACCGTGTTCCGGGCCCGGTCCGGGCAACGTCCGGTCGAGCTGTGCCACGTGGCCGGGGTGGTGTCGGGCGGGCGGGAGCCGCTCCACTGGACCGGCGCCGGCCGGGCCGATTTCGACCGCTGGGACCTGGCCGGGTTGTTCCGGGTGGCGGTCGCTCTGGCAAATCCGGCGGCCTCCATACAAGTTGAAGGCAATACATGGGTTGCCGTAGCGGAGGACGGGCGGAGGGTGGGCCGGGCGGGGGTGCTCGAGGCCGATGCCCCTCTCTGGGCCGCTCCGCTGCTCGGGTTCGAGGTTGAGCTCGACGCAGCGCCGCGGCCGCCGACGCGCTTCCGCCCCCTGCCGTCCACTCCATCGTCCGCGCGGGATCTCGCGCTGCTGCTTCCCGACGGGGTCACTGCGGCACAGGTGCTCCAGGTGCTGCGGCAGGCAGCCGGACAGCTCCTGGTGGGCGTTGCCGTCTTGGACGAGTATCGCGGACCCGGCGTTGACGCCGGCGTCCGGAGCGTCCTGTTCCGGCTCACCTTCCGGGCGCCGGACCGCACGCTCGAGAATGCCGAAGTGGACGACCTGGAGCGGCAGGTGCTCGCGGCGCTCGAGCGGGAGCTCCGCGTGAGGCGGCGTGAGGCCGGGC
>JBGPPG010000061.1:0-19804 GCA_041488455.1 Gemmatimonadota bacterium | reverse complement strand
CTTCGGAACTGCGCCACGCGTTCTCGTTGGTCGCCGCCGACTCCTCCCAGTAGCCCAGTCTGGTGAAGATGTGAGACGGCATGTGCTGCGCGTGAGGGACCGCAGGGGCGGCCTTGGCATAGGCACGTGCCGCGGCAAGGGCGATGGCGGCGTGTGATGGATCGTCGTACGCATGGATGAGATAGTGCAGCACACCCGGATGGTGCGGATTGCGGGCGTAGACCTCCTCGAACAGAGCGGCGGCAATGGTCTGTTGCTCGAACCCCGTGGTTCCTTCCTTGATCGTCCCCAAGATTGAGAGCCCGTAGAAGAGCTTGCTGTTTTCATCGGGGTAGCGCTCGTGCAGCGTCCGCATCGTGTCGCGGTAGGCCGCGTCGCGCGTTGCCTTGGGAGTGGCTCCCGCATCGCGGTAGAGGGCGGCTGTCGCCTCGAGGTACAGGCGCTCGCGGCCGGTATCGGGCACCGTCCGCATCCCTTCCTGCACCAGGGCCCAGGCGGCGGCGAGATCCTTCGGGGTCGGCGCGTCCCAGAAGGGGTGATTGTACGTCATCGCCGCGCCCCAGTAGGCCAGCCCGCAGCCCGGGTCGCGCCGGGTGACCGCCGCAAAGGCCTCCAGGGCGCGGGCGTACCAGAAATTGTGCAGGAGGGCGAGTGCCTGATCGAAGTCACCGGAGACCGCGGGGGCGCAGGAGGTTTCCATGTGCACTTGCCCGAATCCATGCCCGTGCTGAGCAGCCGATTGAGCAGTCGGAAGCAGCAGCAGGAGCGAAAGAGCGAGTGCGCTTTTCATGTCGATCCCAAACTCAGCGGTCTCGACTGCGTCTAGCGGAACACTGCTCCCCCCTGCCGGTCGTCGGGAACGAACCGGTCGCGGGCAGGCATGCGAACTCGAGGCAGACTCGCGGCGTCGATGATCGCGGTGGGAGAGATGATCTCGTTCTGCGCCAGGATCCACGCCACGACGGCGTAGATCTCGTCGGGCGTGAGCGACCCGGGCGTGGTGGCCGGCATGGTGCGATTGATGTAGTCGTACAAGGTGGTGGCGTAGGGCCAATAGTTTCCCACCGTTCGCACGTACTTGAGGCTCTCTCCAAAAGGGAAGCCTTCGCGGGGTTCGCGGCCGACGAGCGCCGGAGCGGCAGGGAGCCCCTCTCCCCTCGCGCCATGACACCCCGCGCAGTTGGCGGCGAAGACGCGCGCTCCCTCCCCGGCAGCCCCCCGCCCCGCGGGAAGTCCTTCTCCGGACGGGTTCACATCGATGTTCCACACCGCGATGCCAGCAGGCGTGGCCGGCCGGCCGACTCCATACCGCGCCACCGTCGGTTGTTCGCTCCGACACGCCACCCCCAACAGCAGCACGGCCCCGATCAGGGGCAGCCGGATCAGTCCGGTCATCGGGCGCCCCCGGCTCATGCGTCTACCTGGTAGACAACCAGTCCGTCCTGCTCCACCACCCAGCCGCGAATGTGATTGAAGTGGTAGTCCGTGCCCTGCCCCCGCTTCCCGCGGAACTCCACCAGGGTCGGCTGGGTGGCGCCGGTCTCATCGGTGGCGCGGCTCAGGAGTGTGGCAGGCTCACCGGTCCATCGCCACATGTGAGTGAACCGGGCATGAGCTTTAGAGAGAACGGGCTCCTGCAGCTCCGCTGCGGTCCAGGTCGTTCCCCCATCCGTGCTCACTTGCACTCGAGTGATCTTCCCCCGCCCGCTCCAGGCAATCCCCGCGATCTGGACCCACTCGTGACGGCCGAGCCGGACCGGATGCGCGGGGTAGGTGATGATCGACTTCACGTCCATGACGAAGCTGAATTGGCGCGCGGTACCGTTGGGGAGCGGATCGGTGTACCGGGAGGTCTCGTCACGGGACATGTTCGGCTCCGCGATCAGTTTCAGCCGGCGGAGCCACTTCACGTTCACGTTGCCCTCCCAGCCCGGCAGCAGGAGCCGCACCGGGTACCCGGCAGCCGGGCGAAGCGGCTCGCCGTTCTGAGCGTAGACGAGGAGCGCGTCGTCCATCGCCTTCTCCAGCGGAATGCTCCGGGAGAGCAGCGCCGCATCACCGCCTTCCGCAAGTATCCAGGCGGCGCCAGGCTTCACCCCGATCTCGGTGAGCACCGCGGTGAGCGGAACACCGGTCCACTCCGCGTTGCTAGTCAAGCCGTCGATGAGCTGGGGTGTCAGCTCCCGCGTGGGAGACCGATAGGCCGTCCGCCCATTCCCCGAGCACTCGAGAAAGTAGGTCCGAGTGGTCGAGGGAAGGCGCTTGAGGTCCGCCAACGTGAAGACAGTGGGCCGGTCGACCAGTCCGTGGACCAAGAGCTGGTAATCAGCGGGATTGATGATCGGAACCCCCGCATGGTGCCGCTCGAAATGGAGATCGGTCGGCGTGATCGTGCCGCTGAACTGCTGCAGAGGGCTGAAGGACGCGCCCGTGACTTGACCGGTGGGTGTACGGGCGGGTTGTTCAAAGGGTGACCGGGCGCTGATGGCAGACGTCGGCTCCCCAAGCGGCCGGCCCGGCGGCTGAGTGGCCCCGGATGACGGCGCTCGGCCCCCTTGCGCCTGGATGATACTGGGCAGGGTCCCGAGCAACGCGGTACCAGCAGCGGCCACGCCGCCAACGAGAAGACCGCGTCGGGTTATCACCGGGGACTCCGCCGCCGTCTGCTTTGTCCCATCAAGGGCGGCGGTAGTGAGCTCAGGTCCCCGGACAGGGCGATCGGGGCTTGGCTTTCCCGAAGAGAGGCGTGGTCTCATGGTAGTGCGTGGAACCTTCCGCATCGGCAGATCGAAGAATATTGATTGTGAGTAGACTCCACCAGAGGGATACCGGTCCCGGCACCCCGTTGCTGGAACACCCGCATGTGCGCTCGGTAGGCGGGGCGGCGCCCGCGGGTCTCGCAACACTTGCGACATAGCCCGGGCAGGCTAATTCATGTTAGACGACCGCGGGAGCTCGATCTAAGCGCTGCACTGGTTGCGACTCAGGAGAGCGTCCATGAGAGCCTACTTAATGCTCACCCGAACTCTGTTCGCGCTTGTCGCTCTGTTCCATCTCACGCGAATGTTGACCCATTGGCCGGCGGTCATCGGCGGGTGGGCCGCTCCTCTCTGGGTGTCTGGCCTCGGGTTCGTTGTGGCGGGCGCACTCAGTGTCTGGGGCGCTCAACTCTCCAGACGCCTGCCGCATGGTATATAGGGGATGAGAGCTCCGCCGACCTCTGATAGCCGGCGGTGGCCAGCGGGCTGTAGAGTTCGGAGCGGCGGGCAAGTCCGCAGCTGATGCGCAGAGTCGTTTGACTGCTGCCGAACTCCGTTGCTGAAGGGGCGCCACATGTACCGGGTACTACTCGGGATCATCCTGATCGCGGCCCTGCCGGGATGCCAGCGCGGGTCTGGCACCGACCCCAAGGCGGTGCGCCAGATCATCGAGGACCACAACGTCGAGGCCAAACGGTGGTACGCAGCCGGCCAGGTCGACTCCCTCGCCGCCCTCTTCGCGGAAGACGTCTGGCAGCTGCCGCCCAACAGTCGCCCCATCGTCGGTCGCGACTCGCTCCGTCGCTATTGGACCACCGCGCTGAAAGCGGGGCGGTGGGACTTCGATCTCGCGACGCAGGAGGTCGTGACGAGCGGCACCCTGGCGGTTGAGCGTGGCCGCTACGCGCTCACGTTCACCGCGGCTCCGCAGGCCCCCATGCCGTCGTTCGCGGACTCGGGAAACTACGTGGTGCTGTGGCGACAGGAGCGGGACGAGCAGTGGCGTGCGGTATGGGACGCGCCGGTCAGCGTGCTGCCGCCGCCGGGCCAACCGAGGCAGTAGCCGCGGCAGCAGAGGAACGAGAGCAATGCCTGGTAGGGTGTGGCGCGTTTCCCAAGTCTACGGCGTGCTGGGTGCGGTACTGGATCCGGGTTTTGGACTGTCGGCCTCACAGGTGCCCCGGGACGTACCACTGATTGCGGTGTTGCGGGTCGCTTCACTTACAAGTCTCCAGGAACTTCTCGAGGAGGCTTTTGCTGTCACGATCCCCTTCAACGCGGTCAAGCGTCCTACGGAAGGATTGGTCCATGTCATCGCCGATCTCCTGGCACAGGAGGGGCGGCTAGATCGGAACGCGTACGCGGTGGAGCCGGGCCTTGAGAACGACATTGCGGAGCTAATCGAGCGCTTGCATCGCGATTTCCAAGCGGCAAGAGATTCCCCGCCGCCTCCACGTTACGCGACCGACCGTCAAGAGTTGCACGAGCCGGGCCACGACGCGAGAAGCGAGTACTGGATGTACCGCGTTTGGTATGGAACAAACCGCCAGGAGCGGAACGTCGCCCTTGACCGTGTACCCTATACCGGCGCCCGTGGCGACCTCGTTTTCTACGGGTCTTGCGACGTTGTCATTCCCAAGTCGCACCAGATTGGCTCAGTGGGGTCACCGTGGTGGAAGAGACTCTGGACCGCAGTGGATGATCGGATACGCGTGAGCCGCGTGTTCCCCGATACAGAAGACGCCTTTTGGCGCAATATCAGGGAAGTCCTTGGCCGGGACCCCGACAATCGAGATGCAGTCGTCTTCCTTCACGGGTACAACGTATCGTTCGAGGAAGCTGCCATCCGGGCCGCGCAGATCGGGTTCGATCTCCAGGTGCCGGGTACTATGGCCTTCTTCAGTTGGCCCTCCAGGGGAAGCGTACTGGGATACGGCGCGGACATAGCAGCCATCGAGGCGAGCGAAGCGTTCATGGCTGACTTTCTCGCACGGTTCGCCAGCGATAGTGGCGCTGAGCGAGTGCATGTCATCGCGCACAGCATGGGCAATCGGGGCCTGCTCCGTGCGATGCACAGGATCGTTGGGACCGCTCAGAAGAAGTCCGGAATCCGGTTTGGACAACTGATCCTGGCTGCGCCGGACGTGGACACGGCGGTGTTCAAAGAGCTTGCCGGCGTCTACGTATCGATCAGCGACCGAACCACGCTGTACGTCTCGGATGCCGACAAGGCACTCGCGAGCTCCGGCTTCCTCCACCAGTACCCCCGTGCCGGGTTTGCTCCTCCGATTACGATCGTGCCCAACATCGACACCGTCCGCGTCACGAATGTGGATCTAACGCTCCTGGGCCACGGCTACATCGGCGAGGCCAGGGATGTCCTCCATGACATGCACTCGCTACTGCGGCAGAATGCGCCCCCCAAGGAGCGTATGGGGCTACGCCCCCTGCAGGCGGAAGATGGCGGAGTCTATTGGGAGATTGGTAAGTAGGACAGCCACGTTTCTGTCCTGCCCCCCGGCTATCATCGCAAGCCTCGCGCTCCTTCGGAGTTGCGAGGCTTTCTCGTGCCTCGCCAAAAGAAGGGACCCCCGCCCGGCCGGCTTCGGCGAGAGCGGGGGCTTGAGTGGCGAGCAAGCGTTACGTGGGGCCGTGCGAACTACGTGGTCTACGATAGAAGCCGCGCTCAGCCAGCACCATTGATCCTCGGTCGCGTCAGCAGCGTACCCTTAGGTAGCACTCCTCGAGCGGCGGGCCGGTCTGGTGGCCGCCGTTCTTGTGTCCGGGGTCGCTGATCTGGCGCGTGCCTGAGGGTAGGTTGCAACCATGGTAATCGCATGACGACTGAACTCGACCGGCGCCGGCTCGACCACCTGACCGATGCCATCCGCGCGCGCCCGGAGGATCTCTACGCGCTCCTGATGCGGGAGCGGCCCAAGCTCCACGGCGCACACGACGGGACGACGCTGACGGACGCGGCGGTCTGGGACTGGTCGTTGCACCCGTCCGTGCTTGACTGGATCATGCGCCACCTGCACCCGGGGTTACGAACGCTCGAGACCGGATGCGGATACTCGACGATCGTGTTCGCGCTCTGGGCGTGCCGCCATCAGTCGGTCTCCCCGTTTCCGGAGGAGCATCGATCCATCAACGACTGGTGCCGCGCGCACGGGGCGTCGGTGGAGACCGTCTCCTATCGGACCGGGCCCTCGCAGCTGGTGCTGCCGGCGCTGAATGCGACGCCGCTGGACCTGGTGCTTATCGATGGGGATCACGCGGTTCCGCTGCCGCTGATCGACTTCTTCTACACCGCGGACCGGTTGGTCGAGGACGGCTGGTTGCTGGTGGACGACGTGCAGCTCCGGAGCGTGCAGCAGCTCTCTGCATTCTTGGACACCGAGACGCCGCGCTGGGCTTTCGTCGAGCAGGTCGAGCGGACGCGGATCTACCGGAAACGGGTGGCGGGCCGGGTGACCGGTCTCCTCTGGCGGGAGCAGCCGTTCTGCGCGACCCGGCCAACGCCCCCGCCGCAGCGGAGTCTCCTCTCCCGCGGGTTGCGTAAGATTCGCCGCGCGCTGTCCGGCTGAGCCCGATTCAGCTGGACGACCCTCCCGCTAGCACCTGCACCCGACGCCGACCATTTCTCGTAGGGAATGGCCCGCGGTCTCTCGGTGACCGTGGCGCGGGCTATTACCTGGGAGCGAGGCGAATGGTCAACCTAGGGCGTCTTGTTAAGGGCTACTGCGAGGCCTAGCGTAGCTAGAAGCAATCAGCTCGGCACGCGAGCCGTTGCCGCGTCCGGGCGAACCGACCACCACTTGGACAGCAGGCCGTCACGCGACGGCCGATGGAGAGATAGACCATGACTGCGAAGCTTGATTCCATGCGCACGCTCTATCTGGAGCAATTGCGCGATCTCCACAGCGCCGAGACTCAGCTGGTCGAGGCCCTGCCGAAGGCTGCGAAGGCGGCCCACAACGGCGACCTCAAATCGGCCATTCGGGAGCATCTCGAGGTCACGAAGGGCCACGTCGCGCGGCTCGACGACATCCTCGGCCAGATGGAGGAAGGGCCCGGACGCACGGTCTGCAAGGGCATGGCTGGCCTGATCAAGGAAGCGAGCGAAGCGATCGAGGCCGACGGCGACCCGCGGGTGCGGGACGCAGCGATCATCGCGGCCGCACAGCGGATCGAGCACTACGAGATCGCGGGCTATGGCTGCGCCGCGACCTTCGCCGATCTGCTGAAGGACAGCCAGGCAGCCGGTCAGCTCCGCACCACGCTGAGCGAGGAGCGGGAGACCAACGACGCGCTGACCGAGCTGGCGGAAGGCTCGATCAACATCGAGGCGGCCGGCGGGGTGGATACCGAGTCGTCGACCGCCGATGGGGGCGAGGATCAGAAGGACAAGCGGCAGCACACCGGGACCCCGATGCGGCGGCAGAGCCGGGCGCGGTCGGGAGGCTAGCGGGAGTGGCGCTGCGAGCCCATGGACCTTCAGGGAAGGGGCGGACCGGCGCTTCCCGGTCCGCCAGCCACGGGCGTACGGCCGGCGCCCGCACCCGTCGCGTCCTGTTGGCCGACGACCACAAGGATGGCGCCGACAGTCTCGCGGAGCTGCTTCGACTGAAGGGTCACGACGTGTTCGTGGTCTACGACGGGGAGCAGGCCGTCGACCTCGCGGGGACGGTGCGGCCCGATGTCATGCTGCTGGACCTCGCGATGCCGAAGCTCACAGGTTACGAGGCGGCCGAGCGAATCCGGCGGCAGCCGTGGGGCGCCGGCATCCTCATCATCGCGATCACCGGCTGGGGGCAGGCCGAAATGCGGCGCCAGTCGCGGGAATCCGGCTTCGACCACCATCTGGTGAAGCCGATCGAGCTGAGCACGCTTCAGGCGTTGCTCACCGCGCCGCCGAGCACCCCGGAGGCGTGAGAAGTTCGGCGGCTGTCAGACGCGGCGCGCGTCACCCGGTTCGTCCGCGTCCGAGCTTCCCACAGGAGGATGGTGCTGACGAGCAGGAGCCCTTCGGTGAGGGATTTGTACTCGCGCGCGAGCCCCGGAGCCTCGGGCTCCAGGAGCACGAGCAGGAATCCGGTCACTGCCGTGCCATCCTATCCCCCTACAACGCAAAAGGCGCGAGGCACCCGTTTTCGGGCTATTCGCGCCTTCGCCTGGCAGGACGAACCCCTGTCCGACAAGCCCCGGAAGGCTCGGTCGGAGCTGATGCTCCGGCCCCACCATTGCGCGCGCGCGTCCCGCTCGCTTATGCTAGCGCTCGTCCGGTGCGGCGGGTTGGGGCGGTGGGTCGAACGGCTGAAACTCATCTCTAGGTTGGCCCGCGGAGGCTACCGTGTCGCTTGATCCTCCCGGCCCCGTGCAGGTCGGGGTCGCTCTTCCCACGCAGCAAGTGCAGTTCCAACGCCTGCTCGACAGCCTCCCCGCGGCAGCCTACACCTGCGACGCCTCCGGTCTCATCACCTATTTCAACCGGCATGCGGCGGAGCTCTGGGGCCGCAGCCCGCGGTTGAACGACCGGGTAGACCGGTTCTGCGGGTCCTTCAGGCTCTACGCAGCGGACGGCACCCCGATCGCGCACGAGGAGTGCTGGATGTCGCTCGCGCTGCGGATGGGTAAGGAGTTCAACGGGCAGGAGATCGTCATCGAGCGTCCCGATGGCCGGCGCCGGACGACACTGGCCCACGCTAACCCGATCCTCGACGAGCGGGGAGTCGTTCTCGGGGCCGTGAACGTCCTCATTGATATCACCGATCGGAAACGGGCCGAAGAGGCGCAGGCGCTGCTCGCCGCCATCGTCGAGTCGTCGGAGGACGCGATCGTCAGCAAGACCCTCGACGGGCTCATCACGTCATGGAACGCCGGCGCCGAGCGCCTGTTCGGGTACACCGCCGCTGAGGCCATCGGCCAACCCGTAACGCTGGTCATTCCTCCGGACCGGCTTGAGGAGGAGCGGGTGATTCTGGCGCGCCTGCGTCGCGGCGAGCGGCTAGAGCACTTCGAGACGCTTCGCCGAGCCAGGGACGGCCGCCTGATCGACATCTCGCTCACGATCTCGCCGATTCGAGACGCCGCGGGCCGGGTCATCGGCGCCTCCAAGGTAGCGCGCGACATCAGCCCCCAGAAGCAGGCCGAGGCGGCGGTGGCGGAAGCGAATCGCCGGAAGGACGAATTCCTCGCCGTCCTGGCGCACGAGCTGCGAAACCCCCTCGCACCGCTGCAGAACGCCGTCGAGATCGTCCGCAACTCCCTCGATCGCCCGGAGGTGGCCGCGGAGTTCACGAACATGATGGAGCGGCAGATCGAGCACATGAAGCGGCTGATCGACGATCTTCTGGATGTCTCGCGCATCACGAGGGGAAAGCTGGTGCTGCAGCGCGCGCGAATCGACATCGCCAGCGTGGTGAGGGCGGCCCTGGAAACGGCCAGTGCGCAGATCGCCGAGGGCGGTCATGAGCTCACCGTCGTTCTCCCGCCGGATCCCGTCTGGATCGATGCGGACCGCATTCGGTTGTCGCAGGCGCTGGCCAATCTGCTGAACAACGCGGCGAAGTACACACCGCCGGGCGGCAAGATCCGGCTGACGGCCGAACGCCGGGGCGGCGCTGTCGTGGTGACGGTGAAGGACACCGGCATCGGGCTCGCGCCCGGCGAGCTGGAGCACATCTTCGAGATTTTCAACCAGGTCGACCACTCCCTGGAACGGTGCCGGGGCGGCCTCGGCATCGGCCTCTCTCTGGCGCGCCAGCTGGTAGGGCTCCATGGCGGAACGGTCACGGCCCGCAGCGATGGGCCGGACCGGGGAAGCGAGTTCAGTGTGCGGCTGCCGGTCCTCATGGAGGCGAGCAACGGGGCGCCGGCGGCCCCTGCCGCGGGCGCCGAGCCCCGGTCGCACCAGGCGTGGCGGATCCTGCTCGCCGATGATCACGAGGATGGTGCGAGGAGCCTTGCCGCGCTTCTCACCCTGCGGGGCCACGAGGTGACCATCGCGCGCGATGGGATGCAGGCGGTCGAGCTGACGGCGGCGACGAATCCGGAAGTCGTGCTGCTCGATATCGGGATGCCGGGACTTAACGGCTACGAGGCGGCCCGCCGGATCCGCGCACAGTCCGGCGGAGCGGGCAGGGTGCTGATTGCGCTGACCGGATACGGCGAGCGGAATGCGCGGGTCGAGTCGGAGCGTGCTGGCTTTGACGAGCATCTGGTGAAGCCCGTGAACCTGGACGCCCTGCAATCGGTGCTCGCGACCCACGGCCGTCGCCCGCGATTCGCAGCTGCCGGAGGCGAACAGCGCTAGCCAGCCGTCTTCGCGCATACTCCTCGTTGCCGATGCGGATGCGGGGGGGACAAGCCGACGAAAGTACCACGGCGGCGTCTGCCTTAGGAGAAATGGTGCCGGGCGGCGTTGCTCGGTACCCTTGTGCGGGAAACAGGGAGAAACCTCACGACGTGGAGGAGCTTATGAAGCACTTTGTGGCAGCTTGTGCCATGGCGGCCGTTCTGGCGGCCTGCGCAAAGCCGGCCGATCGCGGTACGGCCACCGGGTATCGTGAGTCGTCGGACACCACGGTCACCAAGCGGGAGATGCACGACACCACGATCGTTCGCCACGATACGACCATCTCGGCAGACACCGTGCGCAAACACGGCACCAAGCCGGTGAAGACCGACACGATCCGGAAGCCCTGACGGCGGCCTGGGCGGAGTGCCGCGGTATCAGAGCGGTGGAAGCGCGATGAAGCTGGCGAATGAGGCGATCGCGAAGGGGCCTCAACGGGCCCGTCCGGAGCGGAGGGTCTCGCCCGCACGATCCCTGATGCGCGAGATGATCGCGCGGGTGGGCCGGCTGCCCGGTGTGGGGGTCGAGGCGACCCCCGTGGAGTGGAGCATCGTCGTACGGAAGGCGCCTGGGTTCGACTTCGAGGTGCGGGTGCCGCGCCCCGGCCGCAAATGGCAGGCAACGGCCCGGGACGCGGCTACGGGGCGCCCGGTCTGGTCGCACGTGTCAACCTATCACCGCGGGGTGGATGAGTCCCTCGAGGAGCTGGCGACCCGAGTGCGCCACGACATCGAGTGGTTCCTCGCCAGGCTCGCCAAGGCCACCGCGGTGCGGTGTACGCCCAAGATCGCCTTCCAGGTGTTCGGCTGGGCCGTCGTGCGGCGGTCCGTCATGGAGTGGAAGATCTCCGAGGCGTGGCGCCCCGTCGACGCGGTGCTGCTCAAGCTTGACTGAGAGAATGCGCGCCGCACTCGAGCCGGCACCATACTGCGTGCCGGGCTCGAGGCATTCCGCTTACGACGCGCTGCTCTTGATGATCTTGTCGAGCAGGCGTTGCGCGTAGTCCTTGTCCCACTCAGCCACGTTCTTGCGCGCGGTAACCTCGGTCTTGGTGGTCGTCTCGCTCGCGCGCTCCATCGAGACCGTGATGTCGAGGTCGCCCTTCTTCCCCTTGATCTCCCGCGAGTCGCCGCTGCTCTCCATGCTGGCGGCGTCGAGCTCTACCCCTTCGGCCCTGAACACGGACCGGGCCCGGGCCGCGACCTCGTTCACGGGCGCGGCGACAGTCGATTCCGCGCCGCGAGTGGTGAGATAGATGCCCGTCGCCGCGCCCGCCCCGGCGGCCGCGGCCGCGACACAGCCCGGGAGGGCACCCGCCAACGCCAGTAGCAGCGCCCAACGCGTCCGTGCCTTCCACATCGGTGCCATTGCGGTACTCCTTTCTCGTATCGAGAGCTTGAAGCGTGTGGGGACGTTCAGCGCCCCACGCCGAGGAGAAACAGTATCAGAATCAGACTCAAGGGCAGGCCGAGCAGCCAAAACAGGATGAGGACCATTACGGTCTCCTTTCCGCAAGCTGGTCGCGGTTGCGATGGTGCGTGAGCGTCATGGGCTCACCGGAGGCCATCCAGCCGCCAATGACGCCGCCCACAAGACCGAGGAGCAGGGAGACCACGGTCGCCAGAGCGTTGTTGCGCGTGGCCGTCGCGAGGTCCGGGTCGGGTGATGCGGTTGCGGAGGCCCAGGACGACAAGCCTGAAAGGCCGGCGTACCAGCCGCCGAAATGGGAGGAGGCGCCGACGGCGGCAAGTGCGAGGAGCAGGGGCAGCGCCAGCAGCCAGACGATGGACCCATGAAGGATCGCCGGCTCGGAACGGCGAATGCCCGCGATTCGCGCCGCCGTCCACCCCCCAACTACAAACGCAAAGAAGGCGCCGCCAATACTGAAGATGACCGTGACCATCCGGACCTTCTTCCAGTCCACGTAGCGAGAGACCTCGTGGGCACCGAGTGCGAATCCCAGCAGGCCAATGATCAATCCCACGGCCAGTGCCGTGAGCGCGCCCACCCAGATTGCGCTCCAGGCGACCGGCCACTCAGTCCATTCAGATCGGTGACTGTCCATTGCGAGTCCTTTCCCATCGGGCGCCAAGAAAGATCGGTGGCGCACGATAGAAGCCGAGCACCGCCGACGCTATTGGTCCTAAGTTGCGTACCTTTGGGATAGGCTGAGGCAGCGACCAGAGGTAAAGCCAGGAGTCAAGGTTTACCGGAGAGTGACCATGAGCGACGGAGCCTGCGCACACATCACCGCGATAGCGACGGTCCGGCACGCCAAGCGCCGGGAGTGCGAGGAGTGCGTCAAGATCGGCGCCCGGTGGGTCCACCTCAGGACCTGCCAGGAGTGCGGCACGACGCAGTGTTGTGACAGTTCTCCCAACCGGCATGCGAGCAAGCACGCCAAGGCGAGCGGCCATCCGGTGATCGCGTCGGCGGAGCCGGGGGAGCAGTGGTTGTATTGCTACCCGGACGACGCGTTTGCGGAGTATTGAGAGGAGTGCCCGCCTCGCGCACAGCGGCCTGGGCGCCGCTCGGACTGCGCCTGTTCCGGATGCTGTGGCTGTGGGTGAGCGGCGGCCTCGCCGGCCAAGTATGTTATGGCGGCAGGACGATTGTTCGACCATTCGCGGTCCCGAGGACCCGCCCGCACGATGATACCCCCCGATACCGACAAGGCCTCCCCGTGGCCAGCACTGCCCCTCGGCGAGTGGGCAGATACGCGGGACACCCTCCAGCTCTGGACCCAGATCGTCGGAAAAATGCGGCTGGCGCTCGCGCCGATGGAGAACCACTGGTGGCAGGTGCCGCTCTACGTCAACGCACGGGGCCTCACCACCTCGGCCATGCCGTACCGTGGGGGCGCCGTCGAGCTGATTTTCGACTTTCTCGATCACCTGCTTCGGGTAGAAACCAGCTCGGGGAAGACGGCCACCGTGCCATTGGCGCCCCGGACAGTGGCGGATTTCTACCACGAGGTGATGAGCACGATGCGCGACGTGGGCGTGGACGTTAGGATCTGGCCCCGGCCGGTTGAGCTACCCGACGTGATCCGTTTTGACCAGGACCGGACCCACGCCTCATACGACGCCGACGCGGCGCAGCGGTTCTGGCGCCTGCTCGTCCAGGCCGACCGGGTGTTCCACCAGTTTCGGGGCCGCTTCCTCGGCAAGTGCAGTCCGGTCCACTTCTGGTGGGGAAGTTTTGACTTTGCCTGCACCCGGTTCTCCGGCCGCAGAGCGCCGCCCCACCCGGGCGGCATCCCCAATCTCCCCGACAGGGTGACACGGGAGTCGTACTCGCATGAATGCATCAGCGCGGGTTGGTGGCCGGGCGGGGGGCCCGTGACGGAACCCGCGTTCTATGCCTACGCGTATCCCGAGCCGGCCGGGTGTCCAGAGGCGCCGATTCTCCCCAGGGCCGGGAAATATCACTCCCAGCTCCGGGAGTGGGTCCTGCCGTATGAGGCGGTGCGCACGGCGGCGGACCCGGATGCCGACCTGCTCGCGTTTCTCGAAAGCACCTACGGGGTTGCGGCACGATTAGGTGGTTGGGACAGGCAGGCGCTGGAGCGGAGCTAGCGAAACTCGAAGAAACGAAATGCTTCGATCACCGGGAGCGCGAAGGAGATCCCATGTCGCCCTACATCCTGGCCTTCCTGATCGGCGCGGTTGCCGGGCTTCGCTCACTCACCGCACCTGCCGTCGTCAGCTGGGCCGCACGCCTCGGCTGGCTGCATCTGGAGGGCACCTGGCTGGCCTTCCTGGGCTTCGCGGCCACCCCCTACATACTGAGCGTGGCTGCCCTCGGGGAGCTGGTCAATGACAAGCTGCCCCGGACGCCCAGCCGGAAAGCACCGGCGCCATTCATCGCACGGGTTCTGAGCGGGGCGTTCTGCGGAGCCGCACTTGGGGCGGCGGGCCACGCCCTGATCGGCGGTCTCGTGGCGGGCGCGCTCGGCGCCGTGGCTGGGACGCTCGGCGGGTACGAGCTAAGGGCGCGGCTGGTACGCGCAATCGGAGGAAACGACCTTCCGGTAGCTCTTCTCGAGGATGCGATCGCGATCGGCAGCGCCATATGGATAGTCTTCTAGCCGGAAGCCGGTCGGCATGCCCACGTACGTCGCACGCATCGAACGCGATGGAAAGACAGTCCTCGAGCGGGCGGACATGACCGTCGAGATGCTCGACGACGGGCACTGGCGGGGGCGATTCTTTCTTCCGCCCGGAACGACACTCCCCGGCCGGGCAAAGTTGGAGATTGCATTCGCAGACGGCCGGCACGGCCGAGCCTCCGTCGATCACATCCATCCGGCGCTGTCGAAGAAGGGGCCGAAGCTCGTGGAGATCGCGGGTGTCGGGTCGCTGGGGTAGGTATGGGCTAGGTATGCGGCGTCCTCTTCCTCTTGTTCTCGGAGCTGTCTGGGCGGCGGGCCTCGGTGCGCTCCTTGCCGCTCCGCTCCACGCCCAGCACGAGCACGAGCCCGCCGGCACGACCCCCGAGCGGCTGGGTCACGTGGTCTTCCACGTCTCGTGCCGGCCCGAGGCCCAGCGCCGGTTCGAGCGCGCCGTGGCACTGCTGCACTCGTTCTGGTACGAGCAGGCCGACAGCGCGTTCGCCGCGACGGTCGCAGCCGACTCGATGTGCGGGATGGGATACTGGGGGCTCGCGATGAGCGCGCTCCACCCGCTCTGGACCCCGCCGAACGCCTTCGCCAGCCAACGGGGCCTCGCCGCGGCGGAGCAGGCGGTGGCGCTCACCGGCGGCGCCGAGCGTGAGTACGCCGAGGCCATGGCGACGTACTACCGCGACTACGCGACGGTGGACCACCGGATCCGGCTCCTCGCCTACGAACGGGCCATGGAAGGCATCGTTCGCCGGCATCCCGGAGACGACGAGGCCCGCGCGTTCTATGCGCTCGCGCTCATCGCCAACGGTCAGCTCGATACCCGCGACACGACGCTCGCCCGGCAGCGGCGGGCGGGCGCGATCCTCGAGCCGCTGTTCCGGCGTCACCCCGACCACCCCGGGTTCGCCCACTACCTGATCCACGCCTACGACTCGCCGCCGCTGGCGGCGCGTGCGGTCGCGGCGGCCGACCGCTACGCGCGCATCGCGCCATCGGTACCGCATGCCGAGCACATGCCGTCCCACATCTACACCCGGCTCGGCCGGTGGGACGAATCGATCGCGGCCAATCTCCGCTCGATTGCCGCCGCCCGGCAGGTCGAAGCGGTGGAACACCCCGGCGCGATGTGGGATCAACGCGCGCACGCGCTCGACTACCTCGCGTACGCGTACCTCCAGGAAGGGCGCGACACGGCGGCTCGGGGAGTGGTCACCGAGGTCGCGGCGGCGACGGAGGTGTTCCCTCCAGGCTCACTGACCACCGACTACGCGCTGGCGGCGATCCCGGCTCGCTACGCGCTCGAGCGGGGGCGGTGGGCCGAGGCCGCGACCCTCGTGGTGCATCCGGCGCCGTCGTGGCGCGCGGCCGAGGCGATCACGCATTTTGCCCGGGCGATCGGCGCGGCGCGCAGCGCACAGGCGGATGCAGCCGCGGCGGAGCTGGACACACTCGGCGTGATCGAGCGCGCCCTGGCGGACGCGGGAGGCGCACAGGCGTACTGGTCGGGCCAGGTGAAGATCCAGCGGATCATGGCGGGCGCGTGGGTGGCGCTCGCCCGCGGCGACACGGCCCGCGCGATCAGCCAGGCGGCCGTCGCGGCGGACCTCGAGGATCACACCGAGAAGCACCCCGTGACGCCGGGAGCGGTGCTGCCCGCGCGCGAACTCGACGGCGACCTCCTGCTCGCCGTGGGGCGGCCGGCGGAGGCGTTGCGTGCGTATGAGCGCTCGCTCGCGCGGCAGCCGAACCGGGCCCGGAGCCTCATGGGCGCAGCCGCGGCCCGCCGGGCGACGGCCGGCCGGTAGCTAGTCACGCTCACCACCGCGCGTACTTCGACTCCAGCAGCCTGATGACGCGCTCCCGGAGTGACGCATCAGTCTCGTCCCGGAACACGGGCCCGAGCGGGTAGGTCTCCCCGTCGAACTGCACGTCCCAGAACGCCACCCCGGCCGCGAGTGTCTGACGCAGCACGAAGGGCTTTCCGCCGAAGCTTCCCGCTACCCGGTGTGTGTCTCCCATCCGAGTAGTTGACTCCCCGGACACGCGAAAACCAACAACCGAGCTGGCGGTCGTGCTATCCCGACGACCTGTTCATGCCGTAGCCTCCGCCTTCACATCCGTGAGATCCGCGTGTTCCGCCGGATGTCCGGCAGCGCGAGGACGACCAGCGCACCCACACCCACCAGCAGGCCCACCAGAATCAGGCGTCGCATTCCGATTACCGCCCCTCTCAGTAAACCGCCACCGACGACCGCGCGAGCTCGCTCTCCAGCCGCCACTCGATGAACTGGCCGGGCTGGACGTGGATCGACTCCGTGCTGATGGAGCTGTTCGATCCGACCGCGTGCGCGATCAGCCGGACCGTTCGACTGTGGCCCAGCATCCAGGACGGCAGAAAAAAATTACCCGTCGTCGCCGCCGTGACGGTGGCGACGCGGGTGGTCTCGCCGTCGTGGTAAATGTAGATGACGGCGTCGAGCCAGTTGTTGTTCGTGACGGTGAGCGGGGTGGGAGCCTGCGGGTCCGCATCCGGCTCGTCGTCCACGTTGTGATGGCCCCCGCACGCGGCTCCCAGCAAGAGGGAGCCGAGAAGCGAGAGCATGTAGCCTTCCTGGCGCAGCGTCGTCATCCGGCCGGCCTGCTCGTGACAGACTCCACAATATAGCGCCGCATCTGAGCCGCCTATTGTACTGCTGGCATGATGCCGTTGACGATCACGCCGGCGATGGACGCGGCCTGCGCCACCGCCGTCCCGCCCAGCCCCTGCCACGTCGCCGTTGTCACCACCACCAGATCGAGGTCCGGCACGATCCAGATCAGCTGGCCGCCATATCCCCAGGCGAGCACGACATCGTGACCCCCGGCCCGCCCGAGCCACCAGAGGTAGCCGTAGGTGAGGCCGCCGAGCGAGCCCAGGACCGCGCCGGTGCCGAGATGGCTCCGGGTCGCCTCGTCTACCCAGGCGGGCGGAACCAAGGCCACCGTCCCCGAAAGCCCTCCCTGGAGCACCAGCTGGCCGATCTTCGCCATGTCCCTCGGCCGCAGATAGAGACCGGCCCCGCCGTTGGGGATGCCCCGGTTGTCCACTTCCCAGTCGCGCGCGTGCACGCCGAGGGGCGCGAGGAGCTGGGCGTCCGCGAGCGCCGCAGTCCCCCCGGCGTCGACCTCCAGCACGGCCGAGAGCAGATGTACCGCCGCCGAGTTGTAGTTGAAGGTCGTGCCCGGTGGTGAGGCGAGCGGGCGCGCCAGCAGGTACTCGATCTGATCCGGGGCCAGCACCCAGTTGTTGTACTCGGTCACACCCGTATTCTCGTCCCACTGAAATCCGCCGGTCATCGTCAGCAGATCGCCGACCGTGATGGCGGCATCGGACGGGTCGAGTACGGGGAGGGGTGGGCGGAACAGCTCACTCAGGGGCTGGTCCGTCGCGCGGATGGCGCCCCGTTGAATCGCGATGCCGACGAGCAGCGAGATCACGCTCTTGGTCGCCGAGCGCAGCGCGTAGAGCGAGTCGGCACCGCCGGGCCTGTAGTAGTCCTCGGCGACCAGACGGCCGTGGCGGACGACCAGGAGGCTGGTAAGACCGGGGAGCGCTCCGGCCTGGGATAGCCCGTCGGCGAGCCGGGCGGGATCGACACCCTGGGCCCCGGGCGTCGCCACGCTCCAGTCCGCAGACAGATCGAGCGGGCCGGCGGGCGGCGGGGGGCCGTGGCCTCGGAGCAGGCCAGGGCGGCGGTGAGCAGGGCGGCGACCGCGGCCCCGCGGCTGGCGCAAGCGGGAATCCTATGTACCTTTCGTCCCCCTACCGATTTCGGGAGAGGCGGCGGTGACCAAATACGCGGGTCGTGGGGGACTGGCACTCATCGAGGTGCTGATCACGATCGTCCTGCTTGGGATGCTTTGCGCCGTAGTGGTCGCGGCGCTGACGACGTCCTGACCGCCCCCTACGTCCCGAGCTCGACTGCGCCAAGCGGGCCGGGTCCGGCCCCGGGCCAAGCCGTAGCAGACGCCACGCGATGCTGCGGTCAGGTGCGCGCTCACTGGCGGCAGGGGGCCGCCGGGTCCGGCTTGGGGTGATCCACCAGCAGACGGTGGTCGAGATTCGCGACCCGGAGCGCGAGGTCGTACACCAGGCTCGCCACCCGGGAGAGCTTGGGGTAGTTGATGTACGCGATCTCGTCGGTCGGCTGGTGGTAGTCCTCGTGCAGGTCTGTGGTCACGAAGATGATGGGAATCCCGAATCGCGCGTACTCGGTGTGGTCGGAGCGACAGTACACCTGCTCCGGGTGTCCCGGCGCATCGAGCGAGTAGTCGAACCGGAAGCCGTGTTTCCCCTCGCTGTTCGCCCTCTCCGCCAGATCACCCAGCTCGGTCGAAAGCCGGCGTGAGCCGATCACCTGAAGGTAGGCGGGGCTTCCGCCCGGCAGGTCGATCGCCTCTCCCCGGCCGATCATGTCCATGTTGAGCTGGGCCACGATCGAGTCCCGCGGTACCGTGGTGTGCTCCGTGAAATAGCTCGAGCCGAGGACGCCCTCCTCCTCGCCCGTGTGGGAGACGAAGAGCAGCGAGCGTCGCGGGTGCTGTCCGCCCCGCGCAGCCGCCTCCGCGATCTCGAGTAGCGCGACCGTGCCGGAGCCGTCGTCGTCGGCCCCGTTGTACACCGAGTCGGGCCTCGGCGGGTGCAACCGGCGCAGACTGTCGAGGGCCCCCCGGATCCTGGCGACGTCGGCGTCGGTGGGCGGCCGCTCGGGGGAGTCGGCGCCGCGGGGGCGCATCACGAGGTTGTACGCGCGGAGCGAATCGTGGTCCACCGGAGTCGGCGCCAGGCCGAGGTGATCGTTATGCGCGCCGAGGGCGACGAACTCTCCACGCACGCGGGGGTCACTGCCCCGCAGGATGGCGACGACGTTGCGGGCCGGCGCCGGCAGCGGCTCCGCGCGCACGACGACGCTCCCCGCCAGCGTCGGGCCCAACGCGCCCCGGGAAAGGGTCGTGATCGGCGCACCCAGAATCCGGGTCGTCGCGTCCGGCGACAGCAGCAGCTGAAAGGGACCGGGGCTCGCCGGCGTCCGGACGCCGAGCTGTCCGGCTTTCGTCGCGGCGACCAGACCGGGATCCACCAGGGGCAGCTCTCCCGCCGCCACGGCGACCGCGCGCGCGAAGCGCGGATGCTGCGTCAGAATGCCGAATGGCAGGTACTGCTGCTGGTTCGGCGGGACGGCCAGCACCACGATGCGACCGGCGGCCTCGTCCGGGCTGATCCATGTCGTCGAATCGGCGAGCGAGCCGCCGTAGACAGCCTGCACCCCGTCGAGCGAGCGGGTCGAGTCGATCGCGAAGGCCAGGAAATCCCGGTAGAGAGAGAGGCCGGTGCCGGCGACGCGGATGGTGGACGCGTCCCCCAGCCCGAGGATCGCGAGAGGGACGGTCTGGAAGTAGGTACCGTTGTCGCCCGCGGGCTCGAGTCCGAGCCGGCGAAACTCGGCGGCGACGTAGTCGGTGGCCTTGGCGTTGCCGACAGTCCCGGTCTCCCGTCCCAGCATCGAATCCGCCGCGAAGATG